>CAYSBM010000250.1:4196-5519 GCA_964429095.1 uncultured Solibacteraceae bacterium
CCGGCAGGTCGGCCGCATGGGGAAACCGGAGGCCTACTACTTCCCGCGCCAGTACAATATCAAGGAAAACAACTTCCCTTATACCTTCATGGGGCTGGAGCCCGGCACCACAACTGACGATGTACGCAAGTGCCTGGAACGCTGGAATGAGGGCGACAACGGCCTGCTGTACCTCAGCCGGGCTTACAAGTTGCAACCAGGCACCGGCTGGCAGATCGACGCCGGCATTCTGCACGCTCCCGGCTCCCTGGTGACCTACGAGCCACAGGTGGCCTCCGACGTATTCGGTATGTTCCAGTCCCTGGTTGAGGGTCGCGTTGTGCCGTGGGACCTGCTGGTGAAAGACGTGCCGCCCGAGCATCACCATGACCTGGACTACATCATCGGTATGCTGGACTGGGAGGCGAACGTCGATCCCCAGTTCGCCAAGAACCGCTTGTTCCATCCCATTCCCGTCAAGCCCGAGGCCGAGATGAACGCCGAGGGGTACTCCGATCAGTGGATTGTACGTTCCACGCCGTATTATTCCGCCAAAGAACTCACCGTCTTTCCGGGGCGTACGGTTACCCTCAAGGATCCGGCGGCCTACGGCCTGATCCTGGTTCAGGGCTATGGCCAACTGGGCAACTACGAAATTGAAACGCCCGACATGATCCGCTTCGGGCAAATGACCAAAGACGAATTGTTCGTCACCGTTTCGGCCGCCCAGGCCGGCGTGAAGATCACCAACAAGAGCGATACGGAAAACCTGGTCATGCTGAAGCACTTCGGACCGGGCAACCCTGACGCCGCCCAGTTCATCAACCCTAAGTATTTGAGTTAGTTGCGTGCTGGTCTTGGTTCCCTGCCCCGTCCCTGTTGGGCAGGGGTGGCCGTGCATTCTGGGATCTGAAAAGGAGAAGGGGTCCGGCTGCCCGGCCCCCTTCGCCACGTTGTTCAGGTTTGACCCTAGGTTTATGCTTTCTTGGTCCCCTTCTCTTCGGGGCTTTTTCATTCTAGCACAAACGCAGCCCCAATGATCAAGCATCAGTGAAGGCGAAGAACTTATAAAAAGAACTTGACAATGGATGACTAAACTTTGATAATGGTAATTGACTAATGGTGGTGGGAACCACACCCCACCTTTCCAGGAGGATTTTAGGCGAATGAGCAAGATTATCGGCATCGACCTCGGCACTACCAACTCTGTGGTGGCCGTGATGGAAGCCGGCCAACCCGTGGTTATCCCCAACCAGGAGGGCGGACGCACTACGCCTTCGGTTGTGGCCTTTACCAAGAGCGGGGAGCGTTTGGTCGGTCAAGTGGCGAAACGTCAAGCGGTTA
>CAYSBM010000251.1:0-2833 GCA_964429095.1 uncultured Solibacteraceae bacterium
CTCGCGCCTCTCGACCGCGGTCTTTGCCGCCTGACGGATCATCTCGCAGGCCCGCTTGGGCGTCCAGGATCGCGCATTGTACGGCGAGAGCGCCTGCTTCACCGCCAGAGGCTCGATCTGCGGTACCAGCTCCCGCGACTGGGCGCAGACGGTGTCGGCTCCCGTGACCAGTACGGTGGGTACCCCGTGGCTTCCGGCGATGGCCACTCCGTACTTCAGGCGCATCAACTCAGCCAGCAGTTCCCCCCGCGGAATAACCGGGATTTGCAGGTTGCGCGCCTGCCGCACCTCGGGGTTGTTTTCGTCCACAGCGCTGCTCACCACCAGCACGCGCGCACCCTCCACATGGGCCGCGTCGTGCCCTTCGTAAATCACGGCGCCCAGGCTGGCCAGGCGGGCGGTGATGGGAGTCAGCTTCAGGTCTGCACCGCTGATCTGATAGCCGCGCTTCAACACACCCTCGGCGATGGCGCTCATGCCGATGCCGCCGATGCCCACGAAATGCAGATGCTGCGGCCTAAAAAACATTTCCCTCTCGTATTGTTCCGGCTTCCCGGCCGCCTGTCAACCACATAGGGAACCTAATTGTTCGACCACGGCAGCGGCCCGCCGCGCCGCATCCGGGCGCGCCATCGAGCGGGCGGCCGCCGCCATCCGCTCCAAGCTCTCCGGGCTGGAGGCGAGCGCGGTGATTTCGCCGAACAGACGTTCGCCGTTCATTTCCCGGTCTTCAACCAAGCGGGCAGCTCCGGCGCGGACCATGGCCTGCGCGTTGCGGAGCTGATGCTGGTCGGCGGCGTAAGGAAACGGAACCAGCAGGGAGGGCTTGCCGGCCGCCGCCAGTTCCGCCACCGCCCCCGCCCCTGCGCGGCACACCACCAGATCCGCCGCGGCAAAGGCCGCGGGCATGTCCTGGATGAACGCCGTCACCTGCCCCTGCAGGCCGGAAGCTGCAAATTCGCAAGCCAGACGGGCTGCCGCCTGCTCGCCGGCCTGGTGCAGAAAACGTACCGGGAACCCGCTAGCGCGGAACAGCGGCCAGCTCTGTCTGGCCGCTTCGTTCAAGGTTCGAGCGCCCTGGCTGCCGCCGGTGATCAACACCGTAAAGACCTCTTCACGCAGCTTGGGCGGGAGCTCGAAGAATTCCCGGCGCACGGGAAGGCCGGTGATCTCGGTCCGGGCCGGCGGAAAATACCGCGCGGCTTCGGGGAAACTCAGTAGCGCGCGGCGCACCCAGCGGCCGAGCGCGCGGCTGGTCAGACCGGGCATGGCGTTGGGCTCCATCACCACCAGCGGCGTGCCGGTAATAACCGCAGCCAGCATGACGGGACCAGCAGCGTAACCGCCCATACTGAAAACGGCCTGCGCGCCGCGGCGCTTGAGATACGCAGCCGCGCGCCATAGGCCCGGCAGCAACTGGACGGTGCTCCTCAGCATGCGGGCCAGGCCAACCCCCTTGAGTCCTCCAATTTCAATCCACTCGATCTCAAAGCCCGCCTCCGGCGCCAGGCGCGCCTCCAGACCGCGACGCGTGCCGATAAAAAAAGGCCGATGTCCAAGTTCTGCAAGTTCGCGCGCCACTGCCAGCGCCGGGATGACGTGCCCCCCCGTTCCACCGCCGGCCATGGCAACCACCAACGGCCGCTTCATCCAGCATGTTCGTTCACGCTGAGCAGCAATCCCAGAGAAGCCAGCGTGCTCAACAGCGAACTGCCTCCATAACTGATCATGGGCAGCGGTATGCCCTTGGTTGGAGCCATATCCAAGACCACGCTCATATTCATAAAAGCCTGGACCACGATGCTGGCGGTCACGCCTAGCGCCAAGTGGCGACCGAAATGATCCGGCGCCACGCAGGCCAGCCGCGCTCCGCGGCCGAGGATCACCAGAAATGCGGCCAAAACCGCGCCACAACCGAGCAAGCCCAACTCCTCGCCGACCACCGCGTAGATGAAGTCTGTGTGGGCTTCCGGCAGATAGAGCAATTTCTGCTGCCCTTGCATCAAGCCCCTGCCCTGGATTCCTCCGGAACCGACCGCGATTTTCGACTGCCGCGCGTGATAGCCTGGGTCGCGCGCCGCCGGCATGGACTGCACGTAAGAGCGGATCATTCCGCGGTAATCGATCAGATCGATGACCTTAAAATCAGGATCAAAATGTCCGATAATTCGCAGGATGCGGTAGGGCTTGGCCGCAATGGCGCCGACGATAAACAGGCAGGCCGCAGCGAAGGCGATAGCCAGGTAGCGCTTGTCGAGTCCCGCCACATAAAACACCGCCGCCGCCGTGGCTACCAGCACCACGGCCGTGCCCAGGTCCGCCAGAACCACCATGCCGGCCAGAACGCTCAAACACAACATGGCCGGGATTAAAGTGTGCTTGCGGTTGTTGATCGCCGGAGCGCGGAGGCTGACAAACCAGGCCAGAAAGACGATCAGAGCAGGCTTGGCCAGTTCCGAGGGCTGGACTTGGAGGATGCCCAAGCGGATCCAGCGGTGCGCTTTCGAATCGGCAAAGTACGCCACCAGCAACAGCAGAATCACGACGCCCATGGGCGCAAACGCCCAGACCGGCTGGTTCCAATCCCGGTAGTTCCGGTTCTTGAAGTACATCATGAGGCACAGCGCGGCGGCCGCAACTAACAACTGGCGAAACAGGTAGTAGGTGCTGTGTCCGAAACGCAGGTCGGCCACCACTGAGGAAGCGCTGTACATCATGAGGAGGCCGAAGCTCAGCAGCGCCACGGTGACGCTGAACAATGTCCAGTCGGTCTTACGCTCCATGGCCATGTCAGCTTTTCTCCTCCAGCCGCCGAACCAAGTCTTTGAAAACC
>CAYSBM010000251.1:2843-5517 GCA_964429095.1 uncultured Solibacteraceae bacterium
GGCCGCGCTCTTCATAGCCCGAGAATTGATCAAAGCTGGCGCAGGCGGGCGCGAGCAGGACGGTGTCGCCCGGCGAAGCTTTCTCGTATGCCCTTCGCACCGCCTCGGCGATCGTGCCGCAGTCAAACAACGGTACCGCGCCTTCCAAATCGGCGCCGATCTTGTCCGATGCCGCTCCCACCAGCATCACGGCGCGAGCCTTGGCCTCCAGCGAGGCGCGCAGGCTCCGGTAGTCGCTGCCCTTGTCCTTGCCTCCCAGAATCAGCCACAACCTTCCATCGAAGGCGTCGATCGCTTTCTGCGTGGCGTCTACGTTGGTTGCTTTCGAATCGTTGTAGAAGCTGACGCCACCCACGGTGCGCACGAATTCGATGCGGTGTTCGACACCCGGGAAAGTCTTCACGGCCGCAGGGATCGCTTCCAGCGAAGCACCAGCCTCACGCGCGGCGAGCACCGCGGCCAGGGTGTTTTCGACGTTGTGGAGCCCGCGCAGCGGGATTTCACTCGCTTCCATCAACAGCCGGCCGTCCACGTACAGTCTTCCATTTTCCAAATAGGCGCCGGGTTCGACCTTCCGCCGCAAGCTGAACAGGAGGACCCGGGACCGGGCGCGGCGGGCGAAATCGGCACACACCGCATCGTCGGCGTTGAGCACGGCGGCATCCTCAGGCAGTTGGTTTTCCAACAGCCGCAGCTTGGCCGCGGCATAGCGCTCGAAGGTGTGATGCCGGTCGAGATGGTCCGGAGTGACATTCAGCACCACACCCACGCGCGCGCGAAACTTCTCGATGGTTTCCAATTGGAAACTGGATAGCTCGAGCACGTTCCACTGCCGGGGCCGGGAATCATGAACCATGGCCGCCGGAGGGCGTCCGATGTTGCCGCCCACCTGGGCCGGCACGCCGCAGCCTTGCAGGATGTGCCCGACCAGCGCCGTCGTGGTGGTCTTGCCGTTCGAGCCGGTTATACCCATAACCTCGCCCTGCAAGAACGCGCTGGCCAGCTCCAGCTCTCCGATAATGGTGGCTCCACGAGAGCGGGCGGCCTCCAGTTCCGGCAGGTCCGCCGGCACGCCGGGTGATAGTATGATCACGCCGCAGCCTGCGAACACTTCGGGCGATTGCACGGTGAAGCTGACCTCGAGTTCCCTCAGGCGGGCAGCGGCTTCAGGCAATTCCTCCAGATTCCTACAATCGGTGGCCCGCAGTCTGGCTCCGCGCGCGCGCAACAATTCCACCGCCGCCAAGCCCGACTTGGCCATACCTACCACCAGAATGTCGGCGCCTTCCAACGGCTTCATGGCTTCACCTCAACTTCAACGTGGTAAGCGCGAACAGCGCCATCACCAAACCCGCAATCCAGAACCGCACGATGATTTTCGATTCCGGCCAGCCGAGCGCCTCAAAGTGATGATGCAGCGGGGCCATTTTGAAAATGCGTTTGCCGCGCAGCTTGAAACTGCCCACCTGCAAAATCACGGAAAGCGCCTCGATCACATAGACGCCGCCCACAGCCAGCAGCAATATCTCCTGCTTGATTAGCACCGCCACTACGCCCAGCCCGCCGCCCAGCGCCAGCGAACCAACGTCTCCCATAAACACCTCAGCCGGGTGAGCGTTGTAGTACAAGAAGCCGATGGAAGCGCCCATCATGGAGCCGCAAAAGATGCTTAGCTCCGCCGCGCCCGGCAAGCGGGCCAAGCCCAAGTAGTTGGCGAAGACGGCATGGCCGCTCACATACGTCAGCACAGTCATGGCCGCAGCGGCGATGATCATCAATCCGATGGCCAATCCGTCCAGACCATCGGTAAGATTGACAGCGTTGGATGAACCGACGATGACCAGGATGAGAAACGTGAAGAAGAACACGAAGGCCAGCGGATAGGTCACCGGGTTCTCCAGCCAGGAACGGATTAATAGTTCGGGCTTGAAACCTTTCACAAACGGAACGTTAATGGCTGTCGAATAGCCGCCGCGCGCGTGCAATACCAGCAGCGCCACTCCGATAAGAAACGCCACCAGGCATTGCAGCGCAAATTTGCGGCGCCCGGTCAAACCCAGGTTGCGCCGCTGGCGGATCTTGCTCACATCGTCCCAGAAGCCGATGGCCGCATAACAGACCAGGCCAAACAGCGCGATCCAGACATATTGGTTGTGGAGGTTGGCCAGCAGCAGCGTCGGGACCACGATGGAAACCACGATTAGCACGCCGCCCATGGTAGGCGTACCAGCCTTATTCTTATGCGATTGCGGGCCCTCCTCGCGGATGTGCTGGCCGATTTGAAACTCGCGCAAGCGGCGTATGAACCACGGCCCCAGGACGATGGAAAGAAACAGCGCCAGCAAACTGGCTGCCGCGGTCCGGAACGTAACGTAACTGAAGACGCGAAAAGGACTGAAGTGTGGGAACAGCGTCTCGTAAAACAGCCAATAGAGCATAGTTCAGCCGTCGATGCCGGCCAGAAACCTTTCCAGGGCGATTTCCACTCGCGTGCCGCGAGACCCTTTAAACAGTATGACGTCTCCGGGTTGCGCGATGCCACGCAGGAAGTCTCCTGCCGGCGCCGGGTCCTCGAAAAAGTACGCGGCGCTGTCCGGTAAACCAGCGTCCGACGCCCCATGGAGCGTGTAGCGGGCCGCGCCGCGTATCCCAACAAGCACATCGACCCTGTTGG
>CAYSBM010000252.1:0-5502 GCA_964429095.1 uncultured Solibacteraceae bacterium
CGAAGTGTTCCTGTTTTACTTTCCACGGGCGGAAACTCCCTTCACTCCGGACGATACGGAGCTGACGTTCTCCACCGTCTTCGGACCCATGGAGATCAAAGCGACCTTCCCTCTGAAGAACATGCTCTATCGCGGCAAACTGGAACTGTAGCCGAGTGTGCTCGCAGGCGCGGAGTCAAAGCCTCTGCCGGGCGTGAAGACGCTTACTGCTCCGGCTGCGGGCCCAGTTTTTCAACTGGCGACCAACCAAAGCGCCGGGTGATGCCGTCAACCGTATCCTCCGCTTGAATTCGTCCCTTTTCGAAGAAGACGGCGCGCGTAGCCAGGGCTCCGGCAAACAGCGTATCGTGCGTCACCAGGATCTTGGCTTGCGGCAGAGCGTGCAGGCAGCGGACCAGGTCGCGCTGGCCGGGCGGATCCAGGTAGGTGGTGGGCTCGTCCAGCACTAAAATTTCCGGCTCCATAGCCAGCACACCGGCCAGCGCCACGCGCCGCTTTTCCCCCGCGCTGAGATGGTAAGGCGCGCGGCCGGCGGCGGCGCCCACGCCGAGTTGGTCCAAGACCTGCCGGGCGCGCCGCTCGGCCTCAACTGCGCTCAAGCCGAGATTCAGAGGCCCGAAGGCGACGTCTTCAATCACGGTGGGCATGAAAAGCTGCTCATCGGGATCCTGGAACAGCAATCCCACGCGGCGGCGCACCTCAGCCAGGGTCCGCTTTTCGACCCGGATCCCGCACACCCACACTTCTCCCTCCCCGGCCAGAAGACCGTTGAGGTGCAGCACGAAGGTTGTCTTCCCCGAACCGTTGGCGCCGAATAACGCTACGGTTTCGCCGGGCCACAGCGAGAAATTGACTCCGTCAAGCGCCTGCGTGCCATCTTCATAGCGGTAGCGTAAACCGCGCACCTCAATCAGTGGCCGGTTCATGGCAGCGCTCCGGCTAGAAAACGAATCAACGCCGACGAGCCCGCCGCCACGGCCACCAGCGTCCAATCGGCCGCCTGCAGCCCCGGCCGGCCGAGTTGTGGAATGCGTCCGGAAAAACCGCGGGCGGCCATGGCCCGATAGACGGCCTCGGCGCGCGCCTGCGAACGCGCAAACAGCACCGCCAGGGCCCCGGCGGCCGCGCGGAAGCCGCCTTTGCGACCGCGGCTCGCCGCCGCCAACCGCATGTGTTGCGCCTGTTCGGAAACCACAAACAAGTAACGATACAGAAACTGCACCACCAGCGCCCCAAAGCGCGGCAGACGGAGCGATTCCAGCGCTCCCATCAGCCGGGGAAACGGCGTAGTGGCGGCTGTTATAAGCACGGCGCAAGCCGAGAGGAAGCTTTTCTCTATCAGTAGGATAGCTTGGTCAGGCCGGCCCGCCAGCGCAGTGAGGACGGCGAAGCCGCCCGAGAATGGTAACACTACGGCGGCTCGCGCCAGCACACCGCCCACTGGCAGATTCGCAATCAACAATGCCCAGGCCAGCATGCCTCCGAAAGCTACCAGCGCCCACTGCTGGCCTATTCCTATGGTGGCCACCGCGACCAGAAACGCACCGAGCGCAAGCACTTTCGCCCTCGCATCCCGGCGGTGCAGGAGGCTATCGGCCCGGCTCCAGCGATCCACGGTAACTTGATGCAACTATCCTCTCCTTCGGCGCGCCAGCCATTTGCCCAACAAAACGGTCACGGAAAAGATGATAACAAGCCCCGCCAGCCCGGCTACGGTTCCGGCTAACGTCTCCGATGCCAGCCAGCGGGCATGGTAATCCGGCAGGGGCGCGGCCAGCAGCGCGCGCGCCCGTTCTGCCAGCCCGATCTTGTTCGCCAGGCTCTCCAGTCCGTCCGGGGCGGAGGAGGCCAGCCAGACCGCGCCGCAGGCCAGCGCCAGCGCGGCTGTGCCCAGAGCGGCCAACACCTTACCGCTCAGACCGGCTTGCGGCTGGCTCAGCCAGCCCGGATGCATAGCGCCCAGGGCGCCCACTATGGCTGCTGTGATGGCGCCCTCGATTCCCGCCGTGACGGCAAACAACCCCATGGTGACCGCCAGCGCTGCGGCAGGGATAGGCACTCCGCTGACCAGCAACTCCGCCACAGCCAGCATCGCTCCGGCCAGAACCGAAAGCGCGCCGCCGAGAAAAGCGGCCAGCCGGCGCCGCTGGGCGCCCAATGCATACAGCGGCAGGTATCCAGCCAGTACGCCGACGAGCGCCATGTTCCAGACGTTGGCGCCCAGCGCCAGCACCCCGCCATCCTGGAAAACTAGCGCCTGTACGGCGAGAATGGCCGTCATGGTGACTGCCGCCGCCGCCGGACCCAGCACCTGCGCTAACAAGGCCCCGCCCAGCAAGTGTCCGCTGGTGCCCACTCCCACAGGAAAGTTGATCATCTGGGCGGCGAAAACGAACGCTCCCATGACGCCCAGCATAGGGATGCGCCGCTCGTCGAAATCCCGGCCCGCGCGGCGCGCCAGCCATGCGACCGCGGGAATGGCCGCCGCGTCCAGAGCAGCCCAAACCGGAGTGGCTAAGAATCCATCAGGAATGTGCATACCGGAAGCGGGAATGTGCCCGAGCCCTTACGGTAGCACGGACCGGCATCTCGTGCCACCTCTTGTCACAGCCCGCCGCCTCGGTTAACCTGTGGTGTGGTTACACATGGGACAACTTAGCCGCATCGGCGTTGCCATTGATTCGGACCTGCTCGAGAAATTTGACGGGCTGATCGCCCGCCGCGGATATACAAACCGTTCGGAAGCTTTCCGGGACCTGATCCGCGGAGAACTGGTCGAAGAGACCTGGTCCAGGCCCGACAGCCAGGTTGTAGGCACGGTTACCCTGGTCTATGACCACCACGTCCGCCTGCTCAATGAAAAGCTCACCGGCATGCAACACGAACATTACGATCACATTCTCTCCACGCTTCATGTCCATCTGGACCACGACAACTGCTTGGAAGTGTTGGTGATCAAAGGACGGGCCTCGGAAGTACGGCGCATCGCCGACTCGCTGATCAGCACCAAGGGCGTCAAACACGGGCGCCTCACCGTCACTGCTTCGGGAAAGTGCCTGTGATCGTCGGCTGCGGCATCGATATCGCCGAAGTGGCGCGGGTGCGCGAAGCCATCGAGCGCTATGGCGCGCACTTCAGGGACCGCATTTATACACCCGCGGAGATCGCCTATGTCGAATCGAAGGCCAACCGTTACGAGCGCTACGCCGCCCGTTTCGCCGCCAAAGAAGCCGGCATGAAAGCCATCGGCACCGGCTGGAGGCGCGGCGTGCGCTGGCTGGATTTTGAGGTGGCCAATTTGCCCGGCGGCAGGCCCACCCTCCGGCTCCATGGAGTAGCCGCGCAGATCGCCGCCACACTCAAAGTACGGTCGATCTCCCTGTCGCTTACCCACACGGCGGAACAAGGTATGGCCTTCGTCGTCCTGGAAGATTGACCGAGCGGGCAGGCCCGGCTAGCGCCGTTCGTTGGCGGTTTGCTGCCAGGTGTGAATCATGCGGTGCACCACCGTCAGGTTCGAGAGCACGGCGATGACCCACAATACCGGCGCCATCCGGTCGAACAATGCTCCGATGATGAGCAACACGATGCGCTCGGGGCGCTCCATGAACCCCACTTTGCACAGCGGAATGATGCATTCGGCGCGTGCGCGCGTGTAGCTAACCATCACACACCCCGTCATGACCACGGCGGTCAGCACAACATAGAAGTAGCGGTTGATGGAGGCATAGTAAACCAGCAGCCCCATCAGAAGCGCCAGATCCGAATAGCGGTCCAACACCGAATCGAAAAACCCGCCAAACTTGGTCACCTGATTGGTTTCCCGGGCTACGCGCCCGTCCACCATGTCGAAAATGGCGGCCGCAATCACCACCACCGCCGCCCAGCGGAACGAACCTCTGGCCATGAGCGCCGCCGCGCCGATGTTGATCAGCAGGCCCACAAAGGTGAGCACGTTGGGATGGATTTTTGACAGCGCCAAGCCGCGTACGATCAGCCGGATAATGGCGTTGCACCCCATCCCGATGGCGCGCGTGATGGTCATCGGCCTTCTGCCTCCGTGCCGGCGGCTCTATTCGGCTGCATCGTGAATTGTGGTAAGCCGGAGGATTTCCAGCTCCTTGACGCCGCCTGGAATTTGAATCTTGACGACGTCCCCTTCCATCTTTCCTAACAGTCCACGGCCGATAGGGGAATTGGTGGAAATACGGCCGCAGGCGGCGTCGGCTTCCTCGCTGGTGACCAGCTTGTAGGTGATTTCTTCGTCCTTATTCAAATCCAGCACCACTACCGTGGAACCCAGGCCCACGCGGTCGCGGGGAATCTTCGAGAGGTCGATCATCGAGAAGTCCGCCAAGCGCTTCTTGAGCTGCGCCACGCGCGCTTCTACAAAACGCTGGCGCTCCTTGGCGGCATGGTACTCGGCGTTCGCGCTCAGGTCGCCGTGCGCCCGGGCGCGCAGCATTTCCCGTGGCCGGTGCACCCGCCACTCATTGTCGAGAGCCGCGATTTCTTCTTCCAGCTTCTTCTTAAGGTCTTCCATGCTTGGCTGCCGGGGGTCCCCGTCGCTTATTATAGAACCATTCCAGCGGCGTCCGGCTGACCGCCCTCCCGCAGCGTTTGCCGCGCTGTAAGAATGCGGGTCGCGATGCGGCCGGGCGCGTCCGCCACCTCCAGTTCAGCCGCCGAGCGGGTGCGCCGCTCGATCAGTTCCACCTTGCCCTGCGCCAGCTTCTTGCCCACGGTGACGCGGTAAGGGATGCCGATCAGGTCCGCATCTTTGAACTTTACCCCGGGCCGCTCATCGCGGTCGTCCAGCAGTGCGTCGATTCCCGCGGCCAAACAGGAGTCGTAAATCTTTGTGGCGGCTGCCATCTGCGCGGCGTCGCCGTTGTTGACCGGCGTCACCACTACTTCAAATGGGGCGATGGAGACCGGAAGCGATATGCCGTTTTCGTCGCAATAAAGTTCCACCGCAGCGCTGAGGATGCGCTCGATTCCGATGCCGTAAGAACCCATGATGGGCGTGATTTCTTTTCCGCTCTCATCCAGCACGCGCAGCCCCATGGAACTGGAATACTTGTAGCCGAGCTTGAAAATGTGGCCGATTTCGACCGTCTTGTGCAGACTCAGCACGCCGCCGCAATTCCGGCAACGGTCGCCTTCAGCCACCTGGCGCAAGTCAAAGAACTCGGCCTCGAAGTCTTCCCCCGGGGTTACATGCCGCAAGTGATAGTCGTTTTCATTGGCTCCCGCAATCATATTGCGGCGTCCCTCCAGTGCGAGGTCGGCGATGATTCTCATATTTTTGAGACCCACCGGACCGAGCGAGCCCGCATCGGCGCCGAACCACTGGCGCATCTCCTCCGGATGCGCCGGCCGGAAATCGGCGGCTCACGTGGGCCGGGAGGTGCCGCCCGCGCCCACGAAGCGCACAATGCCCACGAAAGACCCGGACGCGCCGGTTCACTCTGAATTCCTCCCCCCCCAGCGCTCCCGCGG
>CAYSBM010000253.1:0-393 GCA_964429095.1 uncultured Solibacteraceae bacterium
GTGGATCCCAGCGAACTCGCGGTGATACAACGCATCACCATGCAGGGCGCGCCTGCCGAACCTTGGCCGTTGCTGAACACGGGGCAGAGGGTGCGCGTTGAGCGCGGCCCGTTGGCCGGCATCGAAGGTATCCTTAGCGAACTGCGTAGCCGGTCCCGGATTGTGGTTTCCGTCAGTCTGTTGCAACGTTCCGTGGCGGTCGAAATCGACCGCGACTGTATTTCGCCTATTCTCTGTTGAGGATCGATCCCATGCCTGGCGCAAAGCGCAAGAACCGCATGATCAGTTTTCGTCTTTCCGACGAAGAATACGAGCACTTGGTGAACCTTTGCCGGGAGCAGGGCGCGCGCAGTCTGTCGGATTTGCCGCGCGCCGCCATGCACGGTCTGATCG
>CAYSBM010000253.1:403-5476 GCA_964429095.1 uncultured Solibacteraceae bacterium
CAGCGTCTCCGCGGGCACGGTCCGGTTGCCGATGGGGGCGAGCACGGGTGGGCGGTTGACCTCGGTGACGGTGATGGTGAGGGTCTCGCAGTCGGCGAGCGCGCCGTCGCTGACGCAGAGGTCAAAGGTGAACTGGCCCGGACCCTGGGCCTCGGTGGGCGTCCAGGCGAAGACCCCGGTGACGGGGTCCAGGGCCGCGCCCGCCGGGGCCCCGCTTAGGCTGAAGGTGAGCGTCTGGGGGGGCAGGTCGGGATCGGTAGCGCTGGCGGTGAAGGTGAGCATTGTTCCCTCAGCCACGGTCTGATCGCCAAGGGGGGCAGCAACGGGGGCGCCGGTATTGAAGAACGCCTCAGCCACCAGGACGACCGCGTCAAATTGCTGGACCGCGCGGTCGAGCGCTTGTCACAAATGGTCGCAACAGCCGGAGGAAGACCAGAATGAAGCTGGCGATGGTAGCGGCGGTAGCGTTGGCAGTGGTTTGCGGCGCAGAGACTCCGCAATATGTGCTGGGACCGGGCGACCAGATCCTGATCCGGGCGCTGGACGTGGACGAGCTCAGCGACAAGCCGGTGCGCATCGAAACGAACGGTCTGCTCACCCTGCCGCTGGGGGGGTGGGTCAGGGCGGGGGGACTGACGGTGGAGCAACTGGAGAGCGAGATCGTCAAGCGGCTGAAGACGTTCGTACAGGAGCCGCAGGTATCGGTGGCGGTGACCGAATACCGGAGCCAGCCGGTGAGCGTGCTTGGGGCGGTAGCGCAGCCGGGAGTACACCAGTTGCAAGGGCGCAAGACGCTGTTCGAGGTGTTATCGCTGGCGGGGGGGTTGCGGCAGGACGCCGGGCACAGCATCATGATCACACGCTCGAAGGAGCAGGGGCCGATTCCGCTGGAGAACGCCAAAGACGATCCCACGGGGCGTTACAGCGTGGCTTCGGTAGGGGTGAAATCGGTGGTGGAAGCCCGGAATCCGCGTGAGACCATTCTGATCATGCCGAACGACGTGATCTCGGTGCCGCGGGCGGAGATGGTGTACGTGGTAGGGGCCGTGAAGAAGTCCGGAGGGTTCGTGCTGAACGAGCGCGAGAACATCACGGTGCTGCAAGCGCTGTCGCTCGCCGAGGGGGCGGACAAGAGCGCGGCGACCAAGCAAGCTAAGATCCTGCGCGCGGCGCCGGGGCAATCAGCGCGGCTGGAAATCCCGGTGAACTTGAAGCAGATTATGGCCGGACGGGCGGCGGATGTACCCATGCGCGCCGAGGATATTTTGTTCGTACCGACCAGCGCGGCGCGCAGCGCGAGCATCCGGGCAGCGGAAGCCGCCGTGCAAATCACGACCGGGTTGATTATCTGGCGCCGGTAGCCTGGCAGGCGCGAGAAAGGAACTGTATGCAAAACGATTCCATGGCGAACCGCCGTGCGCTGCCGCCGGGGAGCGCGCTGGCGCCGGCGCGTCCGGCTCAGGCTCCGGCCGCTTACGTGGAGGCGCAGGCCTACGGCTACGGTTACGAAGCGGCGGAGGAGAGCGCGTCCGGGGGACTGCTCGAGTACTGGCGGATTCTGATGCGCTACAAGGGCACGCTGGTGCTGATTGCGTGCCTGGGGCTGGTGGCGTCGCTGCTATACACGCTGCCACAGACGCCGGTCTACCAGGCCAGCACCACGATCGAGATCCAGACGCTGAACACGGACTTCATGAACATGCGCCAGGTGAACCCGGTGACGGACTCATCGGTGGGGGATTATTACAGCGGCGCGGACATCCAGACGCAGATCCGGCTGTTGAAGAGCACCTCGCTGGCCGAGCGGGTGGCGTCGAAGGTGGCGGCGCGCTTCCCTGCGCAGGGCACAAGGCCGCCTTCGCGCCTGGCGTTATGGCGCAAGGTGCTGCGGCTGCCGGAACCGCCCAAAGCAGCGGGTGCGGCGCAGCGCGGGCCGGTGGCTTCGTGTTCGCCGCGGGCTTCGGGGACGACGCGGATTGTGGAGTTCTACTGCGAGTCGACGGATCCGGGGGTGGCGGTCGAATACGCCAACACAATGGTGAGCGAGTTCATCGACCAGAGCCTGGAAGCGCGCTGGCAGACGACGCAGCGGACCGGCGAGTGGTTATCGCGGCAACTGGACGAAATGCGGATCCGGCTGGAGCGCAGCGAAGACACGCTGCAATCCTACGCGCGGCAGAGCGGGCTGTTGTTCACTGCGGAAAAGAACAGCGTGTCGGAGGAAAAGCTGCGGCAATTGCAGGAAGCGCTGAGCAAGGCGCAAGCAGACCGCGTGGCCAAGCAGTCGCGGTATGAGGTAGCGCGGGCGGGCTCGCCGGAAGCGCTGAGCGAGGTATCGGGCGAGGCGGGGCCCAAGGAGACGCAGGCCAAGCTGATCGACCTGCGGCGGCAGATGGCGGAGCTGAGCTCGGTGTACACCCCGGCGCACTATAAGGTGAAGCGCAGCGAGGCGCAGATCGCCAGCCTGGAAGCCTCACTGGCCAAGGAACGGGCCAACATACTGGCCCGCATCGCCAGCGAGTATCAGGAGGCGCAGCGGAGGGAACGTCTGCTGGCGGCCGATTACGCCAATCAGGCGCGGCTGGTGAACATGGAGGCGGAAAAGGCGATCCGCTACAACATTCTGAAGCGCGAGGTGGACACCAACCGGCAGCTTTACGAGGCCATGCTGCAACGGGTGAAAGAGTCCAGCATTGCGGCGGCGATGCGGGCGTCGAACATACGGGTAGTGGACGCCGCCACTCCGCCGAAGTACCCGTTCAAGCCGCGCATCGTATTGAACGCAATGCTGGGGCTGCTGGGCGGACTGGCTGCGGGAGCGGTGTTCATCATCGCGCGGGACCGGATAGACCGCACCATCCAGGAAGCCGGCGACGCCAACTTCTACTTGAACGTGCCGGAGCTAGGCGTCATCCCGAACGCCAATATCGGAAGCGGCAAGAGGTCGTACTTTACGCGCAAGCCGGTGGCGGGCGAACTGGCGGCAGCCGACCTCGGCGCGCCGCGGCAACTGGCGCCGGGAGAAGGAGAAGATGCGGCGCTGGACAACCGCATCGAGCTGGTGACGTATCAGAAGCACCTGTCGATCATGGCGGACTCGTTCCGCACGACCCTGACCTCGATCCTGTTTTCGGGCCAGGCCGAGCACCGCCCGAGGGTGCTGGTGGTGACCAGCGCCAATCCCGGGGAGGGCAAGACCACGGTGATCACCAACTTAGCCATCGCCCTGGCGGAGGTGAGCCAGCGGGTGCTGCTGATCGATGGGGATTTGCGCAAGCCGTGGCTGCACGACATCTTCCAACTGCCCAATGAGCAAGGGTTCGCCGATTTGCTGAGGAACGGGGAGGCGGCGCGGGATGGCGCGGCGGCGGCGTTCATTCGCCAGACGCCGGTGCCGGGCTTGTCGGTGCTGCCGAGCGGCCGCTGCCAGGTGGCGGCGACCAACCTGCTGTACGCGCGGCATTTGCCGGAACTGCTGGCGCGGCTGGCAGCCGACTATGACATGATCCTGATCGACGCGCCGCCGATGTTGCAGATACCGGACGCGCGGGTGCTCGGGCGGGTTTCCGACGCGGTGATTCTGGTGGTGCGCGCCAACAAGACCACGCGTGACGCAGCGCAGGCCGTGCGCCAGCGGCTGGCCGAGGACGGCACGCCGCTACTGGGGACGATCTTGAACGACTGGAACCCGAAGACCTCGGATGGCGGCTATTACGGCAAGTACGAAAAATATTACAGCAAGGGATGAAGGAAGGCGCGAGGACGCAGGCGAGCTTGGCATAGCGGCCGTTGTTAAACACGCTGGAGAAGAAGCGGACCTTGTCGGCGCGGGGAAGAGGGCTAGGGGAGCGGACGCCGTTACGGAGGTAGGCGTGACGCTGCTTATCGGAGGTGGGCATGAGAGACATAGTGCGACGACAGCAATCTTGTTGGGGATGAGGTGCGGGATGCGGAGGCGGGGAGAGAGGCATCTGATACGGCAGGCATGTCGAGCCAGCAGAGCGAAATAGCGTCGCTGTGGCGCGCCACGGCCTGGGGGCCAGGGCTTGCCAGTGCGGCCCGGTGGACGCGCATGCTGGCGGGGTTCTGGGCGTTGCAAGCGGTGGTGCAGGCGCTTGCATTTGCGGCAGGCATTCTGGTGGTGCGGACGCTTTCGAAAGAAGACTACGCAAAGTACACTGTGGTGGGAGCCGCAATCGCTTTCACGGGGCTACTCAGCGATCTGGGATTGTCGCAGGCCATGCTGGCGGTGGGGGGGCAGTTCGCCTCGCAACCGGCACGCCTGGAAAGGATCATACGAGCGGGACTCAGGTGGCGCCGGAAGCTGCTAGTTTTCGGGTTGTTGGGGCTGCTGTGGGCTCTTGCCTACATTTTCCACGAGCGTTCCTGGCCGTTGACAGAATTCTGGTGGCTGGTTTGGATTTCGGCGGCTACCGTATGGTTTCAGGCCGGCTATGACGTGCGCTCGGCGCTAATGAAAATTCAGCGGCGGTTCATTCTATGCCAGGCAATCGAAGCCGGCGCTGCGGCGCTGCGATGCATCCTCATCGGAGCGCTGGCTTTATGGAGGATGACCGTAAGCACGGCACTGCTGGCCAATCTGGTTGCCAGCGGCCTGCGATATGGAGTTCTTTCTAGGAGCACGCCACTGGCGCGGGAGCCGCAGCGCGAAGCAGAAGCGGCATTCGAGGAAAATACACTGCTGTGGGCGTTCTGCAAGCCACTGATCGTGCCGGTGCTCTTTTACGCTTTTCAAGGACAGATTACAGTTTGGCTGTTGGCATTTTTCGGGAGCTCGCCATCTCTGGCGGATCTCGGCGCTTTGGGGAGGCTAGGGCAGGCGCTGGTCTTGTTGAATGTCTGCATTTCCTCGATTGCAATACCCTACTTTGCGGGTCTAGAAGCTCGCGAGACGGTCATGAACCGCTTTTTGGTGTACGCGGCCGTGATTGGCCTTATTTTCGCCGCGCTCGTGAGCTCCGGCGCGGTTTTCCCGCAATTGTGGTTGGCCGTCTTAGGATGGCGCTATGCGCAGTTGAAATCCGTACTGGTTCTGATGCTCGTTTCGGTGGG
>CAYSBM010000254.1:0-5461 GCA_964429095.1 uncultured Solibacteraceae bacterium
ACCCAGATCCCGGCCAAAGACGGGCTGGGCCAAGTCGATCACGCGCGGCCGTTCAGCCAGCCAGCTTGACGAGATCCGGCGGCGGTACTCGCGTGTGATATTGACAAGCCTGGTCTGTTCCCAGCGGTAGACTGCCAACTGGCTAAACGCCATTGCGCGTGCGACAAGTGCGGGTTCCGCAACGAATTCGCCGCTGTCGCCGTGGCTTAGAAACCGCTCAAGGGAATGCTCCTGTCCCGGTGCGAGATAGACGGGAGCATTGCTGAACAGTCTGGCCGGAACATGGCTCAAACAGGCCGCGAAAAGTTCGGGATCAAGGTTGGTCAGAAGCAGGATCTTTCCGGGATGGAGCGTGGCGGCGCGTTCCAGTCCCGCGACCAAGCGGCGCACGCGTTCACCGCGCTGGTAGTACCAATACGTGACCGGCCTGTGGATCGACAGCACGGCGCTTAGATGGAGGACAAACAACACCGCGGCAAGAAAACGGTATTTCCAAGAGGCGCGATACGCTGCGGCGAGGGCGTCTCCGCCGGCCAGACTGAGACCCAGCGTGGCGGAGGCGAGGTAATACTCGATGACGTGGTCTCGCAAAGGCAGAAACGGCGCCAGCACAACCAGAAGCCAAGCCAGGCCGAACAGAGCCGCCGGGCGGCGGCGGCGCATGGCTTGAAACAGAGCATAGACGCCCAGGGAGACCCCCAAACCGGCGGCGATCCAGGAGCTTGCGGCAGCCGAAAAAATGGGTCCCGGCTGGTCCACCCATCCGGCGAAAGCCACGCCGAGATACCAGAGCAGCGTCCTGAATAATGACAGGTCCCAGTAGCGCACGTATGGCCCTTCTGTTGCCGCCGGAACCAGGCTGAAGTGGAGCACCGCGTAGAGCATCGAAACGGGGAACATCCACAGGACGGCACGTTGCAGGCGGGGAGCGAAGAAACGCGCGCAGAGCAGCGCCAGGACCGGATAAACCACCTGGCTCTCCAAGGCGCCAAAGCCCAGTAGAAAACAGGCCCAGTGCATGAGGTGCCAGCGCCGGCTGCCGGTTTCCGAGGCTCGGATCAGGCAACAAAGCCCGGCCACCAGAAAGAAGCTGAATAAGATCTGATTGTACGAGCTGATCCAGGGGATCGCGTTGGCGGCTCCGATACCGCAGAGCCAGAACACGGGCGCCGCCACGCCCGCCAGGCGGGAGCGAGTGAGGCGAAACACCAACCATTGAAGGAGCCCCGCGACGGCGCAGACGGTGAGGAAGCAACAGGCATGAAAGGGGCGGGGATCGAGCCAGGAAATTTTCGCGAAGGCAAGGAAGTAAAGGCGCTCACTCAAGGGGCGGATGGTGCCTTGAGCCCGGGGAGAGAACAGGAGGCGGACAATGTCGCGGGGTTGATGGAGTTCCAGGCCAAGACCCAGCCAGCCGAAGTCGTCGCTCTGAAACCAGGTCTGAAAACCCTACCAATAATGACTGACGGCGCAAAGGATGGGGACCAGAAAAAAAACGATATGAGTATAGCGTTTCATTGGGCTAGCAATCCGACACGGGAAACGGCCAGCCCGAGTTCGCGGTCATCGCTGGCGCTGGGAGGAATCGTGCGGCTAAGGCTAAACTCGACCACTACAGCGTCGTTGCCGTCCAGTGCGGCGGCGGGAACGCGCCGGCGGTAGGCATGCAGCCCCGGGCCAGGAATCGTCAAAGCCTCCAGAGCCGTTGCACCCACCCGCGCAGCAATAGACGCGCCCACCATCGAGTGGGCGGCGGAAGGCACATAGTACTCCAGTTCGAGCCAAACCGCGTCATCCGGAGCAACCAGCGGCGCCAGCAGCCGGACTGCGAATTTCTTCTTGGTCCACCGCCACGAGTTTCCTTCGTTCTCGTGGAAACCGTAGATGATCTGGCTTTCGACGTTGGGGCCGGCGAATGAAATGGAGCTTTGCGGTCCGGCCTCCTCTTCCACGGTGGCGGCAGGATCGGTGTGGCCGCGCTTGCGGCAAGCGAGAGTTCCGCAAAGGAAAGCGGCGGCACAGAGCGCCAAAACCGTCGTCCGCATCTATGAAAGTGTACAAGCCGGCGAGAAAGATGTCGAGACAGGCGGTTCCGCCCAACAGCAGCGGTGGATTCGCACTCCGATTTTTCATCCAATGCGGCAGCCAAAGCTCAGTTGACCGAACCCGGATCCCAGATGGTGGCTGCGATATAACGTTCGGTATCTTTCGCGCGCATGAAGTAGTAGACCGACACGATCTTGCCGTCGGGGCGCTGAACGCTGCACGGATAGCCCAGATCCCACCACGACCCGTCGGGACGCAGGTGAAATTCCTGTCCCCAGGTTCTTCCCTCATCCAAGCTGAAGCGGGCGCGGATGCCCCAAGGCTCGGAGCGGTAGCCGTAGACCACCACCAGACGGCCGTCGCGCAGGCGCAGCAGACTGGGCGGATTGCCGCTCTTCACGCCGGTCGAAGGGACGGCCTTGCCTAACAGGCGCCAGCTTGCGCCGTCGTCTTCGCTCAGGTAGGCGTCGATCCAGTTGGCGGTTTCATTCTCCTTGTGCCGGACGGTGGTGAGCAGCCTGGCTGGCCCCAGCCTGACGGTGGAAGGCATGATGGTGAACCCGGCAGGTTCCGGCCCGATGTAGGAGATGAATTTCCAAGTGAGGCCACCGTCGGTGGTGCGGGCGCAGAAAGGCCGGCCTTCCTTGCGGTTGGACTTGGAAGCGGTGAGAAACACCAGACAATCGCGCTTGCCGTTGACGATATAGTCCGTGCGGGCAGGAATGCCGGGCAGACCCAGCATGGGAAACTTAAACGGGCCGCGCCAGTGATGGCCGCGGTCGGTCGAATAATAGAACCAGGCTTCGCCGGCGTCGGTATTGGTCGCTTTGAGTTTTAGAGCGAAATCCGGATGGGTGAAGTCCATCGGTTCGGCCAACACGGCCGGCCGCCGCTTTCCATCGGAGTTAAAAGTCTCAAACTTCCATGTTCGGCCGCCGTCCAGGCTGCGCGCCAATCCATCCACTCCGGGCCGGGAGCGGTCCACCAAGTGGCGGTCCAGGTCGCCGGCTTTGAAATAGGCGGCGCTGAAACCCACCAGAATTTCATTTCCCCAACTCCAGATGCCGTGGTTGGCGGGCCACCCTCCAAACCGGCCCGGCTCTTCCCAGACGACTACATTTTCGATGACCTTGGGGGGGTGCGCGGAAAAGACCGGCAACGTCCTCAACAGCACAGCTACAACAAGGATGAGCATTCTCATGGCATCAGCATAGCGCCGATGGGGATAGCTATGTTCAGCTTAAACGGCAGCTTTAGCGTGCTGTTCCCCCGAACCACCGCCGGACGGTGACCGTAGTGGCTGCTATGACGAGCACAGGCACCACAGCGGCCAGAGCCATAACCAGCCACGCCGGGCCGAGAGCCGTATCGGCCAGCAGATGCAGAGTGCGATCCCCCGCGGAGACGTAGCAGGCGTGCAGTTCGCGCCAGCCGGCGCGGCCCGTTACGCAGCCGGCGTATGCGGGAATTAGTTTGACCACATAGGTGGCTGCATCGAGATAGGCGAATCCGGCAGCCAGCGCAATGGCCAGATACCGGCCCCCAGCGCCTGCGCGCCGCAACCCTCCGGCGGCCAGACACGCCAGGGGGAGAAACAGCGGCGCCGTTTGCCAGGGCATGAGGTGCGGCGAACCCCCACCGTAAGCGTGGAACACCGCGCAGGCGTAAGCCAAGGCAAGCAAGAACACGCCGCAAGCCAGAGCGATCCAGCGTTCCAGGCGGCCATGCCGCGCGGCGCGCAAGGTGAGCAGCCATGTAAGTAACGCGGCGGCCAGCAGGAGCAGAATGGCGTTCAGCGATGTACGGGAAAAGGTGGTGAAGCGCGAGTTGCCGGGCCAGAGTGCGGCACGAAGCTGGGCGGCGGCGGTTTCCGCCCAGGGCAGGTGCAGGGCCGCTGCGGCCGCAGCGCTGAAGGTGACGCCGCGCATGGTCTGCTGCATCACGCTCAGGCTGCCGTACTCGGCCAGGTTGCGCGCAAACCAGGGCGCGGCCAGAGCCAGCACAGACAGCGCGAACGGCAAGACCTCAGCGGCGCGCGCACGCCGCCGCAGCAGTTGCGCCAGCACCGCCAAGGCCGCCACGGCCGCGAAAGCCAGGAAATAAGCCTTAGCTAGCAGGCCCAGACCAGCCGCCACGCCCAACCAGAGAGCCGCTCCGGCGGCGGGTGCGCGCACGTAGCGCGCCAGCGCCACCAGGAACCATGCCGCCAGGCTCACCGCCAACCAGTCGTTGGCCACGTGCGCGGTGGCGCCGTAGAACATCTGGGCGCTGAACAGCAACAGCAGCATGAGCGAGGCCGCCGCAACGTCCATTTCGAGCGTTCGCGCCAGACAGAGCCCGGCTGCAAAGCACAGCAACACGGCCGCCACACCGCACACCAGGCGCAGTCGCAGTACCCGCACCGCCAGGGTCCTATCAGCCCATAACCCGTCCAGCGGCGCCAGCGCCAGGTAGGCCAGGGGCGCTTGCTGCGCTTCGTAGTTCATGTTCGCCACCGGAGCCGACAGTTCGCGCCAGGCGCTGGGAATATTCCAGAGCGCCTGGCGGCGGGCCGCCCGTTCGCCTGCCGGCAGGGCGAAGTATTCCGAATAGGTCATAACATACGGCAGGTTTCGGCGCACGGGCGGGGAGGCAGGCGCCAGACGCAAGGATTCTTCGACGTCGCGCGCCAAGTGCGTCCGGCCAAACACCGGCAGCGCGCCCCGCACGGCCACATGCTCGAGGAAGCCGTAATGAAAGGGCTCGTCAAAGCCCTCCCAGAGAGGCAAGAGCTGGACGTACAGGGCGGCGTTGGCAAGGCCCAGAGCCAACAATAGCCAGTAGGGGGACAACTGGCCGGCGATCCTTCTGCTATGGCGTAGCAACCTTCCAGTTGAGCATAATTCATGGCGGTGGAACTGTCCTTGAATCAATAACTGGACGAACCGGCGCCAGCGCGGAAAGGTTGAAGGGACCGGGGTGCGCAGCCCGATTGCCTTGAAGTGCGGGAACCTGCTAGCATCAAAGTTACTAAAGCGCTTGCGCGCATGGAGTTTGGGAGTAACATAGGCACTGGATGCGCAAGGTTCCGCTCGCAGATTCCTTACGAATTATCGGACGGGGCACCACCAACTGGATCACCCGGCGGCCGATCGTCGTGTCATTTGAAGTGACTGACGGCTGCACCTGCTATTGCAAACACTGCGATCACGGGGGGCCCAAGCAGGATGCCTACAGCATGCGTCCGACCGACTACCGGCGCTACACCGAAACCCTGAACCCTTGCGTGGTGCAGATTTCCGGTGGCGAGCCCTTGATGCGCGACGACGTGGTGGACATCGTCCGCAACATTAAACCCAAGGGCGGCCTGCCTTACGCCATCCTAGGTTCCAACTGGTCCAACATGACTGAGGAAAAGTATCTTGCGATGCGCGAG
>CAYSBM010000255.1:0-5460 GCA_964429095.1 uncultured Solibacteraceae bacterium
AACGTTACCTTGCAAGTACTTCATTTCGCCGAACGCGCTCTCGCGGAAATCCTCGATCGACAGCAACGCCACGCCGGACAGCCCGATCAAAAAGCAGGCCACGCGCAGCAACGTGAGCCGCTCCTTGAGCATAAAACTGGCCAGCACGGCGCTCATGATGGGGATAAACAGGTTCAGGATCGCTCCGTTAGAAGCCAGCGATTTCAGGATGCCCCACGTCATGCCCAGTTGCGCCAGCACCTGGCCGCCGATCCCGGCAAGAACGAACTTGCCCCAGTCGCCGGGCGTGGGCCTTTCAGCCGAGGGATTCTTGCGCCGCTTGTAGATAAGCAGCGGGATGAAAAGCACGGTAGTGATGTAGAAGGGCACGAAGGTGATGGCGATGGGACCCATATGCCCTTCCAAAAACTTCACCGCGGTTCCCTGCCCCGACCACATCAAAGCCGCCAGCGCCAGCAGCATGAAGTACCACCAGAAGGTGGCTGTGCGCGGCGCCGTCAGGAGATCGGCTCCACGACCCGCACGCCGCAGCGGGCGGCGCCCGGAGAACTGCCATCGAACACGTACGGGCTGAATCCGCGCAACTCGCCGAACCTCTCCACCACGCTCTGGAACGCCACGCGCGCATCGGCCCGGCCCAACACGGCCACCGTGCCGCCGGCCCCGCCTCCGGTGATCTTGGCGCCGTACAGCCCGCTGGCCGCGCCCCGCTCGCGCACCAGTTCCACCAACAGGTCGCAGGCCTTGGAGCCCAGCCCGCATTCGGTGTAAGACCAGTGGGACTGATACATCAGCTCGCCCATTAACTCGAACGCGGTCCCGGATTCTTCTACTGACGCGCCTCGCGCCAGCTCCGCAAACATTCGGATGCGCGCATTCTCCTCCACCGCATAGCGCGTGCAATTGCGGATACGATAGACAACGCCCTCGCGCACCTGAGTGAAAGGATCCATGTGGCTCCCCACTTCGCCGGTAAAGTCCTGCCCGGTCATGATTTCCGGCAGCCGCCACTCGAACTTGGCCCGGTACTCGGATGGCGTCATGTTCGACAGATAACCATTCCAGCGCGGCTCCACGTAACGCGGAATGGCGCCGCTCTCATCGAGCGTCACCGGGAGCTGCTCCCACATGGTGATGAGCTTGTAGCCCATGAAGGCTGCGGCGCGCGCGGCTTCGTACTCGATGCCCGAGACTTCGTGACTCGCGCCGGAATCCACCGCCCAGCAGGCCAGCGCCCGGGGTAGCTTCCCCATGGGCAGCACACGGCAGGGCTGGCAGACAATAGGCAGTATGTAACCTTCGTCGCCCAGCACGGCCGTAGCCTGGTCCATGATGCCGCAAGCCGACTCGGCGATCACGTTTTCGACCCATTGACAGGCTTCAGCCAGTTCGACGCCGGCCAGGTTGACGCCATAAGCCGCCGCGGCGCTCTTCATGACCGCCACTTCCACCGCCGCCGAGCTGCTGACTCCTTTGTTGAGTGGAACGTCCGACTCAATGTAGACCGCGGCGCCGGTGCTGACGGCATCCGGATAGCGGCGCTTCAACAGGTAAAAAACGCCCAGCACGTAAGCGGTCCATCGCACCGCGGGCGAAGAGTTCCCCAGAGCGCGCCCCCCGGCCTCCGAAGCAAGGTCCGCCAGGCTATAGACTACCTCCTCGCGCCAGCCGTGCTGTTTCATCTGCGGATTCACCAGCACAATTCGCGAATCCTTACGCCGCTGCGCCGCCGCCCAGGCCGCCTCGCGAATTGTGGTTTCGAACACCATGCCGCCGGTGTAGTCCACGTTGCCGCCCATCAGGTCCAGCCTGCCTGGACTGCGCGCGATGTAGACCGGCGCAGCAGCATCGAACAGGCTCCCGCTCCCGCGGCGCGCGGCTACTGTCTCTATAAAACCGGTCATCGAACCTCCGTCAGGCCAACGCGCGGATGCTCGCGGCCACGTATTGCACCGTTTCGTCCGTCATGCGCGGGTGTATGGGCAGGCTCACATACTTTTGGAACAGAGCTTCCGCCACCGGACACTCCCCTTCGCCATGCCCCATGCTGCGGTAGATACTGGTCAGGTGAATGGGCATGTAATGCGACCAGGCCTTGATCCCGCGCCTGGCATACAGTTCCCACATGAAATCTTCCTTGTTCAACGGAAAATCCCTTTCTACCATGACGCAGTAGATGTGGAAAACGTGCTTGACTTGAGGCGCGACGTAAGGCAGCGTGAGGCCTGCAATCCCGTTGAGCAACTGGTTGTACCGCGCGGCGATCTCCATGCGGCGGGCGTTGAAGCTGTCGAGTTTCTTCAATTGCACCAGCCCGACCGCCGCCTGTGCGTCGGTCATGCGGAAGTTGTAGCCCACGCCGTCGAAGTCCAAGTACCAATACCGCTTCCCCATGGGGAACTTTTCTTCATCCAGCGGGAGATACTTCCCTTTGGGGTCGTAAGTGCGGCAGCAAAGCGAGCGGTAGCTCAGCATGCGCTCGTAGAGGGCGCGGTCGCTGGTAATGGCCATGCCGCCTTCGCCCAACGTAGTCATATTCTTCTGCTGATGGAATCTGAACACGCCGATGTGGCCCAGCGAACCGCCGGGCCGCGCCAAATCCATCAGCGCGTCCATATCGCAGCACTGCCCGTAAAGATGCACCGGAAGAATGACCTTGGTCCGCGGAGTGATTTTCTCTTCTACTGAACGCGGATCCAGGTTCAAAGTGCGCTCGTCGACGTCGGCGAATACCACCCGGGCGCCGCGTGAGGCGGCTGCGTTAGCTGTCGATATCCAACTGATGGGAGTGGTTATGACTTCGTCGCCCGGCCCCACCCCGGCCGCAATCATGGCAAGTTCGAGTCCCGCAGTGGCTGATGTCACCGCCAGGCCGAACTGGGCGCCGCAGTAGGCCGCGAAAGCGTCCTCAAATTCCTTGACGCGCGGTCCACAACTGGGCGCGTTCGCCTTCAGTACCTCCATCAGTGCGGACACTTCTTCCTCTCCGTACGCCGACCCATGTCCATACTCCAGTTCATAGAGCGTCTTAGGTAATGGCATAAAGCGACCTTTCGATGGTTTCCTCCAGCGATGGAAAGGGCTGCAAACGGAGCTCTAGGCTACGCTCGCAAAGCAGAAAGTGGTCCAAGCCGCGCGGCGCCCGCCCGGCTACCGGCGCGTCTTGCGGCGTCACCAGTTCCTTCGAGTATCCCAAACGTTCGGCGTAGCGCAGCACCAATTGATAGCGGGATGCGGATTCGGAAGCTCCGATATGAAAGACGCCCCGTGCCTCCGGCCGCGCCGCCAGCAGCAGCAGGAAATCGCACAGCGTGTAGACATCGATAGGATTGCGCAGCTCGTAAGTGGGCGCGACAACGCTCCGGCCGGCCCGAAAACTGGCTTCCAGCTTGTCCAACAGAGCGTTGGTGCCCGGTCTCAGTCCGCGGCCCACCACCAGCGCTGGCCTGACAATCGCGGCGCCCGGAACCACGCTCGCCACCCGGCGCTCGGCTTCGGCCTTGGTGCGGCCATACACGCTCACCGGCGTCGGCTCATCGCTTTCGCGGTAACCATGGCGCCTGCCGTCGAACACCGCCGCCGAGGAAACATAGATGAGGCGCGCGCCCCACCGGGCGCAGGCGCGGGCGATATGTTCGGCGCCATCCGCATTGACAGCCTGGGCCAACTGCGGCTCCCTCTCGCAACGGTCGATGTCAGCCAGAGCCGCCAGCAGCACGACCACTTGCGGGCGCACGTACTCGAAGGCCGCCGCCACGCTGGCCGGATTGGCGACGTCGATGGACACTTCCCGGTCGGCCTCCGCACGCAGGTCGCCACCCATTGTGTTCCACTCGGCGGCGGCGCGCCGAACCAGGTGGTCGCCCACGAAGCCATGCGCGCCAGCAACAAACAGCCTGCGGCGAGGATCCATCAGCGTCCCCACTCCGGTACGGCTCGCATGGCGTCGATCAGGTTATGGATGCGGTCGGTGTGGGCGTCTTCCTGCCAGCCGCCGCGCGCCGGGTGCGTGATCGACTGGCGCGGGCAGCCGTCATCCTCCACCGCATACATGCCGATGGTCAGCGCCTGCCAGGCAGCCAGCTTGTACTCCGGCGATCCGGTCGCACCGGTGTAAACCGCCAGCACCCCGCCCCAGTTGGCCAGGATGCCGCCCCAAGGATTCTTGTCATAGTCCTGCTCGCCACAAACTGCCACGCCGTAGCGCACGGTGATAAAGCGCCGGTTGACGAACTCGATCAGCGCCTTGGCGTGCTCACGCCAAAGTGGATCGAGAGCTTCCTTCTTTTCCAGCAGATAGCGCGCCAGGTTCAACGGAGCCCAGGCGTTGCGGTTATCCGGCTTGTCATAATCCTCGAAAAACTGGACCCATAACTCCGCTTTCTTCTCCAGATCCGGAATCTGGTAGTCGCGGATCCAGGCCCACAAACGCTCGCGCGGCGCGGTGAACTCGCTGTAGTTGTGTTCACGCAGCGCGTCGAAAAGCCGCAGAGCGTAGGATTGGTTGGCCGCCACCGGCCCCCGCCCTTCGCCGGTCCGGTAATCCACCCGGAACGGCCAGGGAGAATTCTGCGCGTCGCCCGGACGCATGTTGGCCGCCAGCACCCTGGCCGTGTGCAACGCCACATCCAGATACTGGCGCTGGCCGGTGGCGTCATAGAGCAACACCAGCGCATAGGCTGCTATGGCGGCCTTGTCCGGCTGGACTTCGTACGGCCTGTCAGCCTGGGAGCCGCAATCGGCGGGCTGCGGGAATTTGCCGCGCCACCCCGTCGAACGCTGGAAACGCGGATACTTCCCCTGGTCCGGCGTCAGGTTTTCCTTCACCAGGTAATCGCCCATATAGCGCGCGAATTCCAGCACCTTCGGATCCTTCTTGTCGCTCCACTGGTAGTACTTCAGATAACTGATAATCCCCATGCCGTTTTGCATGGCCGGAATAAAGTCCGGCCGGCGTTCGACCGGGTGGTAATTGCCGTCCATGAAGGTCATCCAAACGAAACGCGGGTAGCCGTGCTCAATGGGACAGTTCAGGTACCAGCGCATTTCGCGGTCCACCACTTCCCGCCAGGGCGCCCAAGGCTGTAAGACGCCCTTGGAATCGTAGATGGCCTCGTGCGCGGCGATTCGCTCGGCAGCCACCTGGGGCGCCAAAGTCAGCAATAGGAGAAACCCAGCCTTCGCCAGCATGTTAAATCCTCACTGTAATCAAGTAAAATCCTATCACGCGATCCCGTTTCCCGCAATCTACGCCAAACTGAAACCCGAGGTGAATTTCTTCTTGCGGGCGGCGGACCGGATGCTTCATAGTGAAAAGAGCGGCCCAGCAATGTAGCGCGCGGAACTGGATGCCCATCGAACGGCGTCCGCGTTGCGCATGGCCGGTTATATGGAATCGGACGCTTTTCGATGCCTGAGAACTACTTGTTCCTCACCGAACTTCTCGGGCTCAAAGTGTAC
>CAYSBM010000256.1:0-5389 GCA_964429095.1 uncultured Solibacteraceae bacterium
GTCTAATGGTAAGACTGCAGACTCTGGAGCTGCGTATCGGGGTTCGAGTCCCTGCCTCCCAGCCACCCGCCCCCGCAACCTTCTGAGAGAGCGGTTTACCGTCCGACGCTATCCGCGAGGAAAGGCCCAAGCCGCACCCGCGCGCAACCGGCGGCTTCGATTGGCCTGACAGGCTTCCACAACCTCCCGAGGAAACGCGGGAATCAAGCGCTCCACCCGCGTCTGTATTTCCTTGACCACCTCAGGGTGCTCGGGCGCCACATCGTAACTTTCATCGGGATCCAGTTCCAAATCGTACAACTCAGGCGGCACAAGAGGTAGATTGAGACGGCCGCTCGAAGGCGCCGGCCCGTAAGCGAAGGAATTGTAACGGGCAAGATGCAGCTTCACCGGCCCCCGCGGGCGCACTGGAGGTTCCAGTTGTCAAAATACAGAAGCACTTCCCGCTCCAGCATCTGGCTACGGCCCGTCAGCAATGGCCAGATGTCGATGCCGTCCAAAGGGTTAGGCGGGAGCACCGCACCACAGAGTTTGACCACCGTGGGGAAAATGTCCATGGTGGACGCTACCTCATGAACCACCCGCCCTGGAGGAATGCGGCCCGGAAAACGCGCCAGAAAAGGCTCGCGCACACCGCCTTCGTAGGTGGAGCCTTTACGGCCGCGCAGACGGCCGGGACTGCCCTGGAACCAAGGCCCATTGTCAGAGGAAAACATCACCAGCGTATGGTTATCCAAGCCGTTTCTCTTTAATGCAGCCAGCACTTCGCCGACGCTCCAATCCAGTTCGGCGATTACGTCACCGTAAAGGCCGGAAGGAGATTTTCCGCGGAAGCGTGGAGAAGCCGCCAGCGGGATATGCGGGTAGGTGTGCGGCATGTACAGGAAGAACGGAGCGTCCTTGGAGCGCTCGATGAAGCGTACAGCCTGCTCAGTGTAGCGGGGAGTCAAAGTCTCCAGTGTGGCCTCAGCCTCCACGACTTCGGTGTTGTGCAGCAACGGACGCGGCTTCATGTCGTTGCTGTAAGGGATGCCAAAGTACTCATCGAAGCCCCGGCTGGTGGGCAGATATTGAGGCAGGTGACCCAAATGCCACTTACCCACACACATTGTGCGGTAGCCGCGCGGCTTCAAAGCCTGGGCAAGCGTGACCTCGGAATCCGGCAGTCCGGTTGTGTCGCTAGGGAACAACACGCGGGGCACGCCGGCGCGCGTCGGGTATCGGCCTGTAAGCAGAGCGGCGCGCGAGGGCGAACAGACAGGGTTCGCCGAATAAAACTGCGTAAAACGGGCGCCCTCAGCCGCCATGCGGTTCAAGTTCGGCGTGCTCAGCCGGGATCCGTAGCAGGCCAGATCGCCGTAACCCAGATCGTCGGCGTAAATAACGATCACGTTGGGCGGACGCGCCGGCGCGGCAGCCGCGGCGGCCGAACCCAGCGCCCCCAACAGGAATTCCCGTCTTTCAACCAAACTGCCCACCCTTTGCTTCGCTTTCCGGCCCCGGCTTCATCCTGCCCTGGCCAGAGCCATTCTATCACCCCGAGCAGATTTCTTTGTCCGGAAGATTGCCATCCCCCCCCACACCTGTGGTAAACCATAGGTTTGGTTGGGCGTGGCGTCCCCTACTTGCGGCCAGCCACGATCGTCGCTAGAATCAGTGAGTTTGTGACTTTGAGTGGAGGAATCATGTCTGTTGAGCAGAAAGTGAAACAGATTATCGTTGAGCAACTGGGAGTGGACGAAGCCCAGGTGGACAGCAGCGCTTCATTTGTGGACGACTTGGGGGCGGACTCCCTTGACATCGTGGAGTTGGTCATGGCCTTCGAAGAAGCTTTCGAAATGGACATCCCGGACGAAGACGCCGAGAAGATCACCACGGTGAAAGACGCAATCGATTACATTGAAGCCAAGCAGGCTAAGAAGTAGACCTGAGCTGCTGGCTTCAGCGCCAACCAGGAGTGTCAAATTTGCCGCGTAGAGTTGCCGTTACGGGTGTCGGAATTGTATCCTCGCTGGCCACGGGGACTGAGGAGACATGGCGGAGGGTGCTGGCCGGCGATTCCGGGATCTCTCGTATCACCGCCTTCGACACCTCAGCCTTTCCGGTCAAGATCGCGGGCGAAGTTCGCGACTTTGACCCCGGCCGGTTTATGGAGAAGAAGGAAGCCCGCCGCGTGGGCCGTTTCATCCAGTTCGCTGTAGCGGCTTCCGAATTCGCCATGAACATGGCGGGGCTCAAAATCACGCCCGAGACGGCTGAGCGCGCCGGTGTATACATCGGCAGTGGAATCGGCGGTTTCGAAATCATTGAACGGGAGCACAAGGTGTTGCTGGAGCGGGGACCGGAGCGGGTGAGCCCGTTCTTCATCCCCGCCACCATCATCAACTTGGCGTCGGGCTACGTCTCCATCCGCACCGGAGCAAAAGGTCCGAATTCGGCCACCGCCACAGCCTGCACCACCAGTTGCCACTCGATCGGGGATTCGTTCAAGATCATTCAGCGCGGCGACGCCGATGTAATGATCTGCGGAGGCTCGGAAGCCTGCATTTGTCCCATGGGCATCTGCGGGTTCAGCGCCATGCGCGCGCTCTCCACGCGAAACGATGAACCGCAGCGAGCCTCGCGGCCGTTTGACAGGGAACGCGACGGCTTTGTGGTGGGTGAGGGGGCGGGCATTCTGATCCTGGAAGAACTGGAGTTGGCTCGCGCGCGGGGAGCCAGGATTCTGGCAGAAGTGGTGGGGTACGGCATGAGCGGGGATGCATTTCATATAACCGCGCCATCGGAGGATGCCGACGGCGCCTACCGCGTGATGCGCGCCGCTTTGCGCGACGCCGGCATCGGTCCCGCTCAGGTGGACTACATCAACGCCCACGGAACGGCCACCGACGTGGGTGACCGCACCGAGACCCTGGCCATTAAGCGCGTCTTCGGCGAGCATGCCTATAAGCTGGCGGTCAGCTCCACCAAGTCCATCGTGGGCCACCTGCTGGGCGGCGCGGGCGGCATCGAGGCGGGTTTCAGTGTGTTGGCCCTCCGGGCCCAAGTCGCACCGCCCACCATCAATTACGAGTTCCCCGATCCCCAGTGCGATTTGGATTACGTTCCTAATCAGGCGCGGCCCATGCGCATCGAGTACGCGCTGTCGAATTCGTTCGGCTTCGGCGGCACCAACGGCTGCCTGATCTTCAAGCGTTACCACGGCTGAGCGCCGCCGACCGCGCTATAATTAAATTTGGCACGCGGTTGGGAAAGCAAGTCCGTGGAATCCCAGATAGAAACCTCCGAATCAGCAAAACGCTCCCCGTCAAGAAAGAAGAAAGGTCCAAGCCCAGAGGAATTGGCCAGGATTCGCCAGCGTGAGAACCTGGAGCTGTCACGGATTCGCGTCCTTCACGACCTGGAGAATGCGCATAATCCGCGGTATGCGGCGGTTCTGCGTGCGGCCCTGGCTCATCTGGACCGTGAACTTTCGCACCTTTGCTAGGCTTGCCTGGCACGGCGGGGTGAATTCCGGAGCGTGACAGTCTCCGTCTATACTTCTACACAGATCGCCCCGTGGCCCCAGACCGTCTGGCGGCCCACGCCGGTCCACTCGGCAGCCCGCAAGACGGGCAAGAACTCACCCAGTTCTCCCTCATAGACAGCATCCCCGGTGAACCCGCCCAGGGGATGCCGCCGGCCGGTAGTTCGGGATCGCCTTTCCACGCACACATGCCGCAGTTGGCAGGATGCCAGGCGCACTTGCGCAGCGCGGCGCGCCATGCCGGCGAAATCGATCTCCAGGGGGCCCGGACCATAAGCCGCCCGCAAAGTACTGACGCGGTCCCGGGCGCGGGCGAACAGCACGGCGAATTCAGGCCGGGCGGCGATCTGGGCGCCGCTCTTGAGTTCCGTAGGGGAAAGAAAGCGCACCCGCAAATTGCGGACCGGTGTGGCCGGAGCATGCAGGGAAACGGAAATGCGGCTGAGCTCGGCGCGGAGCAATTCGGCGCAGGCCCAACGCGCAAAAGCGCCGTGTATTTCCTTAGCCGCAGCCTCCTCGGGGATGAAAATGTGTACGTCGATATGAAAGGGCTGCCCGGCCTGTAGCCTGCAATTATCCAGGTGCCCGGCGCGCAGCACGAATGGCCTCGGAACGTCTTTGAGGCCACTGGGGCCCGTTTCAGTGCGCGGCGCGAAGATGCGCCCATATGCCGGAGATCCATACAGCGCCGCCCCGAGAATACCGCGCACCAGATTGGCGGGCATCCCGGCGGGGAAATGGAGCGGGCCGCGGGCGATGAAATGCAGGCGGCAGAGAATCGCTTCGAATTGCGCGCCGTGTCCGGCCAAGCTCGATCCTTCCTAAGTCAAGGCCGTCCGGCAAGCGGCCAATGCCAGCAGAGGGAAGTAGTTCCGGTAGAGGTGATACTGTAAGTAAAACACGTTCGGAAAGCCGGTCCCGGTGAACAAGGTTTCATCCCAGGTGCCATCGTCTTTCTGCGTGGCGAGCAGGTACTCAACGCCTCGCCGCAGTGCCTGGCTGGAGAGGTCACCCGCCGCCTGCAAACCAAGAAGCGCCCATGCGGTTTGCGAAGGGGTGCTGGGAGCTGCCACGAAACGGTTTACGCGATAACTGGCCGCGCTTTCGCCCCAACCGCCGTCGGCGTTTTGCACGCTGCGCAGCCAGTCGGCCGCCTTCTGCATGGCCGGACGCGCGGACGGCGTCTGGCTATAGCGCAATCCCCGCAGAGCCAGAAAAGTGCCGTAAATGTAATTGACTCCCCAACGCCCGTACCAACTTCCATTGTCCTCCTGGTGGTTCAACAGCCACTCGACGCCGCGCTTAATGGCGGGGTGCGCAGGCGCGAACCCGCGCCGGGCCAGCGACTCCAGCACCCGGCCCGTAATGTCCGGGCAGGAGGGATCAAGCATGGCGTTGTGGTCTGCAAACGGCACACTGTTGAGTATTTCCCAGTTGCAGTCGACGTCAAAGGCCGCCCATCCCCCATCGCTGGACTGCATGCCCAGCAACCAGTTCACGGCGCGCCGCTCGACGCGCTGTTGCCTTGCCGGATCACTGGCTTTGGCGTGGAGCAGCGCCAACAACACCATGGCCGTGTCGTCGATATCCGGATAATACTCGTTGGCGAATTCAAACGCCCAGCCGCTGGGTTCCAGGTCCGGCCGCTTCACGCTCCAGTCTCCGCGCCGCCGCACTTCTTTGGAAAGCAGCCAGTCGGCAGTGACCGTCAGCTCCTCGGGCCGCGCAAGGCCGGCTTCTCCCAGCGCGAACGCCGCAATCGCCGTATCCCAGACGGGCGAAACGCAGGGCTGAAATTGAAAACGCTGATCCGTTTCGATCAGCAGGTTTTCGAACTGGCGGATTGCTTCGATCAAATCCGGA
>CAYSBM010000257.1:0-271 GCA_964429095.1 uncultured Solibacteraceae bacterium
GTCTTTGGGCGTATTCCGCTGTTCCCGGTGGCGCTGATAGAAAGCGGGCTCGCCTCCGGTGGGGATTCCGGGGTAATTTGCCGGCAGCAAAATTTCCCGTTCTTCGTGGAGGTCGTTGAACCGGCTGGTAAACGGCATGTGCGGCTCCAGCGTGTTCACATACAGCATCCACGGCTCCCGCCGATTTTCGAGTATGAAGCGGGAAGCCTCCTGCGCCAGGTAGGAGGGTTTGGTGTGCTCAATGGGGAGCATGACGGCGAACTCGCGCGAG
>CAYSBM010000257.1:281-5368 GCA_964429095.1 uncultured Solibacteraceae bacterium
TAGTTGTTGGCGTCGGGCTGATAACCCAGGCGCCGGAGAAACTCATGATAGGTACTACGCGCGTTGCGGTCTCTGCCGGGGGAAAAAAACTGCGTGTATTCTTCGATGGATCGCCACTGTTCGAAGCCGTGCTGCGCGAAGATTTCGTCGCCCAGATGCCACTTTCCCATGTAGCCGGTGCGGTAGGCCGGATCCGAGAGCAGCTCCGGCAACGTTTGCGTGTGGCGCGGAAGAGGGATGTTGTTCTTCACGCAACCAGTGGTGTGAGGCCATAGACCGGTCATGACGGTCGAGCGGCTGGGAGTGCAGACCGGCTGGCTCACATAACAACGGTCGAAGACGGCGCTTTCTGCGCCCAAGCGGTTCATGGCGGGGACGCGGTAGCGCGCATTGCCGTAGGCCGCCATGGTGTCGGCGCGCTGCTCATCGGTCCACAAGAACAGCAGATTGGGCTTATCGCCCGGTCTGCGCTGGGAGCGGATTACGGCGGGCGCGGCGGCGGCTTGAACAAACTCGCGGCGTGTCAACATGGGATCCCACCTCCTTAAAGAATTTCGAAACAAATGATCTCATGAACCGGCACGCGCTCCAGCGTTACTTCGATGCCCCCGGCAGCCGCGGACTGGTATTTGAGGTCACAGCCAGCCACGACTGCGCGGACGGCGAACGGCCTTATGGAAAGGTTCAGCCGCACCCGCACATTCGTGAGGGGGATAGGATCTTCGTAATAGTCCGGATGCTTGGGCGCGCGCCGGAGGGGTGAAAAGTTAACGACATGTACCAGGTAGCGTTCGCGTTGGCCTGCGCGCGCGGCCTGATGGGTAAGCGTCAGTTCCGTGCTCAGGGGCGCGTCGGTTTCGATAAGCGGCGTGCCCAGCAAGCGGCGGATTACGTACTGAAAAGCCTGGCGATAGCCCCAATAGCCCCTCGTGAAGTAACTGGCGCCCAGCGGGAAGGCGAACAGCGCCACCGGACCGCTGCGGGCGATAGCCGCGTAATTGGTTTCATGGTCGAAAGGGCTCTGGGCGTGGCTGGTGTAATGCTGCGGGCTGCGCTGAAAGGCCGGCTCACCCAGCGTGGCCAGCGTTTCGGCGGGTGCTTCGGCTTTCCACTGGCCTGCGCCCTCGTAGAGCGCGTACTCATACGACGGGATATCGCCGGTGAAGCCCGCGCGCGGAATCATGTAAGCCGGCTTGAAGGGTGAGACTCCCTGATAGCGCAGGCCGTACGGGTCCAGCCAACTCCGGCTGCCGTCTTTGAGCACGCCGGCCAGATTCGATACCAGGATGGATCCGCCTTGCGAGGCGTACTTCAGAAGGCGCGCGGCCAACTGCTCGTCCACGCGCAGTTCGTCCGGCAGCACCACGGCGCCGTAGCGTTCCCAGCCGGCGTCCGGCTCCACCACGTCGAATTGAATGCGCGATTCGATCAGCAGCTTCGAGATTCCGAAATTCGCTTCCGTCGAGAGATTTTCCAGCGGCAAGCCGCCCGTGATGATGGCGGCTTCGGTGACCGGGACAGCGTTCTCCAGCCACGGCTCCAGGGCCTTGATGCGTGCGTAAGCCTTTCCGATGACGTGGTACACGGAGGGATCGAGCCGTCCGCTGGGCGGCATCTGGTCGCCGATATCGCAGCGGGCGCCGTTGGCCACGATGCCGGCGAGTTCCAGGTCGAGTTGCGCCGGCAGCTTGAGTCCGCCGAAATCCGCCCAGGAGGAATGAAAACGGCCGGTCATGCCGTAGCTGGTCAAGCCCGAGGTGCGCGTGTAGCGCACCAGGGTGGGGAAGTAGTAGTAGCCCCAGCCGGCGGTGGGCAGCGCTTCGATGTCTATGTTGTCCATGTACGGCACTCGGGCGGCGAGGCCGAACACGCACTGCCCGTTATAGTCCACCTGGCAGGAGGGCCGCGTCTGGCGCACGGTCCGCGTGGCGCGCTCCAAAAATGAGATATGGATCTCCTGTTTGTGGCGCCGCTGGACTTCGCTTGAGAACGGATCTAGGCCGCGGGCGCGCAAGGTTTCCAAACAGCGCCGGCAAAAACACTCCCCGGCAATGGGCACAGGCATATCGAACCAGGCGCCATCGAGCTCGTAGCGGGAAACGAATTCGCGCGTGTGCTTCAGAACGAGTTCGACAAAATCTTCGTGCGCCTGGCACAGAGCGGTCCAGCCGGGCGTCTGGTCGAACTTCGGCAGGTAATTGGTCCGGTCCCTCTTTACCACCAGCCAGCCGGGGTTCCGTTCGGCCAGATAGTTGTCCCAGGTGGTGCAGTAGTAAGCGTAGACGGCAATCTTGCGCTCGCGGCAAGCGGCCACCTGCGCGCCGAGCAGGTCGAAGTTGAGCCCCGGATGCACGGGTCCATATCGGCTGGGGTAGTAAAAATAGCCGTGCATGTCTTTGGCGAAGACGACGATGGCATCCACGTTGGCCTTCAGCAGGCGGTCGCCGAACTCGCCGGCGTTGAACTGATCGCCGATCTTGGAGACGTGCTCGGAATTGTGAAAATCCAGGTGGATCTTGCGCCAAGGGCGGTTTGGGAGACTTGCCTGCCGGGGGTCGATCCAAATACGGCGGCCATTGGCTGCGAAGATGCCGGCTGTGGCTACACCTGCCAAGATGAACCCGCGCCGGTCCAAGCTCTGCATGGAGTTTCCTTGCTGAAGCCTGAATTATACAGCAACAAGCAGGGTGCGCTCCGCTTAGAATTGTCCAACGCAAGATGATCCTGAAAATTCGGCTGCAAGGCCGCCGGTGGGTCATCCTGCGGAGGAATGCAGGTTCAGATGCGGAAAGCGGAATCTCTGGAGCCGGAGGCGATCGATGCATTTTTGCGGGCCAGTGAAGCGACCGAGTTCACAGGTCAGGATCGGAAGGAGGTCTACGGTTGGGTGAAGGCGACCCTGATCCAGCAGGAGTACTTCAAGCAATCCAAGAAGCGGCGGGGGATGATCCGAGCGTACTTGCACAAAGTGAGGGGCTGAGCCTGCCGCAGATCACGAGGCTGATCCGGCGATACCACCAGACAGGTGAGATCGAGTATCGAGCCGGTCGGAGGCACCGGTTCGCCAGCCAGTACACGGCGGCAGTCAGCGCGCTGGTGGACGCAGTGGATCGGGAGGTGACGTAAAGTGTGTTGTGTAAAAGCGGGGAGGGTGTAAGGTTGGTTTTGGCGAAAAACCACGATCCTTGGAAAGGAAAGGAGCTTACACCCCATGGCGAAGATAACACCGATTCGGGTGACCGAGCAATTTGAACATTTCCTGGAAGATCTCAGGGAGAGCTTCTGGGGAGACCTGTATGGCCAGACCCGGCAGGCCTGGAAAAGACTCTGGGACCAGCAATCGTTGCGGGAGCGGGACAGCTACTTGCAGCCGGGCGGGCATGAGCGGGTGGAGCCGGCCAAGCGGCAGGATTACCGCAACGGCTTCTACGAGCGAGACTACGTGACGCGGTTGGGGACGATCCGGCTGCGGATCGCGCGGGCGCGGGGGCGAAGCTTTGTCCCCAGCGGCTTGCGGAAGTTCCAGCAGCGGGCTGAGGACGTGGCGATGCTGATCCGGGAAGCTTTTTTGCGGGGTATCTCCGCCCGCCAAGTGGGACGGATCGTGGCCACCTTCAGCGGTGAGCCGGTGAGTGCGCAAACGGTGTCGAAGCGGACCCGGGAACTGGACGCAGCGGTGCGGCGGTTTCACCAGGCACGGCTAAACGACGAGTGGGTGTATCTGTTCCTGGATGGGGTCGGCCTGCGCGTGCGCCGGCCGGCGGGGCGCAAGCGGGTGCAGATGCTAGTGGCTTACGGCGTGCGCCGCGACGGAAGCCGGCAGTTGCTGGCCTTCCAGCGCAGCTCCGGAGAGAGCCAGGCCGCCTGGGAGGGCTTGTTGCAGCACCTGTATCGGCGGGGGCTGGAAGGCAAGCGGTTGGCGTTGATCGTAACCGACGGCTGTGCGGGCCTGGCGGCGGCGATTCCGGTGGTCTACCCGCGAGTGCTCCATCAGAAGTGCTGGGTACACAAGATGCGGAACATCTTGGAGAAGGTGCGGAAGCGGCATTACGATCAGGTGAAGGCCGATGCCCGAGCCATCTATCTGGCGCCGAATCGCTCCGCTGCCCGGGATGCCTTTCATCGGTTCCAGAAGCGCTGGCGGGCGGACTATCCGAGCGTGGTCCGGCAGCTTGCCCGGGATTTGCCAGAGCTGCTGAGCTTCTTCAGTTTCCCCAAGCACTTGTGGCGGCAGTTGCGGACGACCAACGTGATTGAGAGGGTCTTTGTGGAAGTCCGGCGGCGCACCCGGCCGATGGTCTGCTGCGTGAACGTGGCTAGCGTCGACCGGATCATCTACTCGATCTTTCACCGGTTCAATTTGGAATGGAAGAACCGTACCCTCCACCTTTTTGCACAAGCCGCTTGACATCACCTCGGGAGCATGAGCGCTTGAGCGGACCGGCGACGCCGTGCATCCTGGAGCGGGAGTATCACGAGTACGGCAAGCCGGAGTATGCGCGCCTAGCGGGGATCTCGGTTTCCCACCTGTGCCCCCGCTCAGCGTGCCCGCCGGGAATGTGTCCATACCCGGTGTGTTTCCTCAGCACCGCCCCGTTCTTGCCTTCCACCAGCGCGTTGTCTTGGCTCCGGTTTGGCCGCGACTGCGTGAACTGTACCAGCAGTTTGTTGAAAAGACGGCTCACCCCCTCGTTGATGAACTCCGAACCATAGTACCTTGCTGCTGAGAGCTCATAGCTGGGAGATTCGCCTCCCTAGAATTGGGTTTAGCAACGAATCCGGAAAGGAGTTCCCGGCTATGGACGAAGAACGTTGTATCGCAAAGACACTTGTGGCGATTAATGTGGCGAAGTTCCATCACGATGTCTTGATCGAATGCCCGGATGGTTCTCATCGCCAGATGCATTTGGCTAACACTCGAAACTGTCCAAACGAGGCAATGCCCGGCTCCGCTACGCATTCTGGATGGCTGCCGCCGTGGCGGTCCGCGCTCGGCAGAATAGGTTTCGTCAGAAGTTCGAACGATATATCCGGGGGGATCCGCAAAACGCTGATCTGAAGCGCAAAGGGTACACGGATATATCGTT
>CAYSBM010000258.1:0-5361 GCA_964429095.1 uncultured Solibacteraceae bacterium
TCCCTGGCCAGCACGCGCGGAGCCAGGTTCATCCAGCCGCAGAGCGATCGAATGGCGTCCAGTGAATTCCGCCCATTGACGAACAGAGTCTCCTCGAGCGTCTGGCGGATCCGGCGCCTGGGGTTAAAAGCAAGCGTGGGCTCCTGGCTGATCCAGCCGAAACCGGCCCGGAGGGGCCGCAGAGACGTCTTCCGGACGTGCCGGCCGTTCCAAAACACATCCCCCTCCCACGTCTGGATAAGGTTCAGCAGCGCCTTCCCAATGGAGGTCTTTCCACTGCCGCTGGGACCTGAAAGTCCGACAAACTCGTTTCGCTGCACGGCGAGGTTGACCGGCCCCGCCACCCATCGCCGCGCGGCGAAGACAAGTCCACTCGGATGATAGATTCGTAGTTGACGTGCTTCGACAACAGCCGGACAATTAGACATCGAGGCCCGCCCTCAGCAGTTGCTCCGCATACGGATGGCCGGGATTTCGCAGCGCGGCAGGAACCGGTCCATCGCATAGGATTTCGCCCGCCCGCATATAGCAAACTCGTTGCGCGGTTCGCTCCACCAGATCCATGTCGTGCGTGATGATCAACATGGAGGCGCCCGTGACCCCCAGAAGGCACTGGATGACGCGTTCGCGGTTTTCGTCGTCCAGCCCACGCGTCGGTTCATCCACCAACAACAGCCGCGGCGAGTTCATCAAGCTCATGGCGATCATGGCGCGTTGATTCATGCCGCCGCTGAGTTGGAACGGATAAGAAGTGCAAATCCGTTCCGCGTCCTCGAAGCCGACATCGCGCAGCAGAGACAGGGTCCTTTCCCGAGCCGCCGCTTGCGGGCATCGATGGTGCAAAGCGTACGCTTCGTCAATCTGCGCACCGACCGGCACCACGGGGTTGAAGTACCGCTCCGCGTTGGACCAGCACATGGCGATCTCGCGCCCGCGGAGCGAGGCCGCCACTTTGGGGTCCAACAGGTTAGAACTTTCCAGAAACACCGCCCCATCAATTTGGGCGTTGCGCGGTAACAGGCCTAAGACGGCCAGCGCAAGAACGGTCTTGCCGCAGCCGCTTTCCCCCACCAACGCCACCCGCTCGCCAGGTTGAATACGCAGAGATACGCCCCGCACGGCCGGGACAAATCCAGCTTGCGTCTGGAATCCGACAGAGAGATTTTCAAGGCGAAGCGTCATCGCTTCTCCCAATGTATCGAACGAAGATCGAGTTTCAAGAAGGGATCGACCCGAACCCCAGTCAGACCGCGGCGATAGGCATAATAGTAACGTTCGTGATAGAGCGGTACGAACGGCTTCTCGCATGCCAGCAGATCGAGAATCGCATTGAATCGCGATTCCTGCACCGCCAGACTGGGCGCACCCACTGCCTCATCGAACAGCGAATCCAGCTCCGGAGACGAGTACCCCGTTGAGTTGCCAGCGCCGCGCACTCGCATGCCTTTTGAGAAGGCCAGGCGCCGGATCAGCAGCTCCGGTGTACCCGTCGGCGCCGACAAGGGGTACAGCGTCAGATCGAATTGTCCTTGCTGTGTGGCCTTCTGCCATGCTCCGCCCTCGAGCGACTCAATGCGAATGGACACGCCCGCGCGGCTGAAATAATCGGCAAGGTAGTCGGCTACGTAACGGTACTCCCTACTCGTCCTGTCACTGTGGCGGAGCAGAAACACGAGTGGGTGCGGCGCCGCGCAAGGTCGAGCCCGGCGGTCCGGTGATGCCGAGAATCGGCCTCGGTCCCAACGGGCCGCTGAAGGGATGAGAAAATCGTGAGCCGCGGTTCCAGCGCCCCGCAGAATCAGCCAAACCATCCCACTGCGATCGAGCATGCGGTCAAACTTGTCGCGGCAACCGCGATCGGCGAACGGCAGCCGCTTGCAGTTGAACAGCAGGTAGTGGGTGATAGCGACATCCTGCCAGGCAACCACAATTTCCGGCTTCTGCTTCAGCATCGGGACGTAGTTGACAGGCACTCCCCCGTGGTGGGCGATGATGTCGATGTCGCCGCGTAAGAGAGACATCACTCTGACAGCGGGGTCGGGGATGATTCTGAATTCGACCTGCCGGAAGTGCGGCGGTCCGCCGTGAAACTGGCCGAAAGCTCGCACAAGATCGTACTGGCCGATCTTGCTTTCGACAAATATGTAAGGCCCAGAGCCGACGGGCGCTCGAAGCTTGCCGTCCGGCCCGATGGCCGCCGGACTGAAGATCCCGGCGAAATAGTGGCCCATCTTCGCCGGCAGATCCACCAAGGGGCGGGAGAAGCGAAGTTCCACTGTCGCCTCATCCCGGGCCACAACGGATTCCAAGTGCGCGAACGTGCTGTAGTAGTCCAGTTCCGGGTGCGCCTTTAAACGTTGAATGTTGGCGCACACCGCCGGCGCGGACAACCATGCTCCATCGTGGAATCGAATACCTTTGCGCAGATGAAACGTCCACTGCTTGCCGCCGGAGGTGACTTCCCAGGACTCCGCCAGTTGCGGACTTGGCGCGAGTGAATCGTCCAATTCCGTAAGGGTTTCCCACACGTTGGTGTTGCGCTGGATCATCACAGGGTTATTGGTTCCCAGGTTTAGGCTGCCGCTAATCCCAACCACCAGGGTGTCGTGGTTGCGCCGGTTACCGGAACAGGCGGCAAGAAGCAGAAGGAGCGCGACGACGCTAGCGCGCATCTTCATGGCGTATCGCTCCCGCTTGCGGACGCCGTAGCCGTCAGCAGTTGAATTTCTTCGGCCGGGAAAAGCCACTTTTTCTTGTCCAGGAACCCGCGGATTCCGTCTGCCAGCAGATGCAATCCGAATGTAAACAGGGCGATGAACAGGGCGGGAAAGACAAACAGCCAGGGACTGGTGAGAAAGAAGCTCCGCGCATCGAAAAGAACAATCCCCCATTCCGGCGTCTGCGGTGAAAGGCCCAAACCCAGAAAGCTCAATGACACAATGGCAAAGACGTCGCCCACCAGCGTGTTCAACAGCAGGATCGAAACAGAGGGCAACACCGCGGGTAATGCGTGGAGAAAAAGGTTGCGCGCGGCCGGATACCCGGCCGAAGTATTGGCGGTGATATAGTCCAGGTGGCGTACTATGGAAATCTCGTTGCGGACGATCCGCGCAAGCTGGGCCCAGCCGGTGAGTACGAGATACAGAAACAAGTGAAACACCCCGCCGCCGAATAGACCGAGGAAACAGATGGCGAGTAGGAAGCCTGGCAACGCCAGCGTGGCGTCCACCACCCGCATGGCGATCGTATCCAGGCGCCCTCCAAAAAAACCGCACAGGGAGCCGACCAACAATGCGGTCATAGCATTGGCCGCAGCCACGGCGAACGCCAACCCGAGCGTGGTCCGCGTGCCGGCGATCAAGCGGCTGAACAAGTCGCGTCCCAGATGGTCCGTACCCATCCAGTGCTGTGCCGAAGGCCCCGCTAGCACACGATCGTAGTGTGTCTCTGCCGGAGGATAGGGAGCCAAGCTCCCGCCTGCGGCAGCGATAAGGAGAAACAGCGCTGTGATCAGGCCTCCGGCAATTCCGATGCGGGGCATCTCTAGTTCATCCTCCCGCGGCCGGCGCGCGGATCGATAATCCTCACCAGGATGTCGCCGCCTAGATTCACGGCGACCACTACAACGCAGAACACGAGCATATAGCTCTGAATCACCGGATAATCGCGGCTGAACACCGCCTCGAGAATGTAGCTCCCCATTCCTGGCAGCGAGAACAACGACTCGATCAGCACGATACCGCCCAGCATTCCGGCAAAGCGCATGGCGAGGTAGGTCACCAGTGGCGTCATCGAATTGCGGAGGCCGTGCCGGATGAGCGCTTGCCCGAAACCCATGCCCTTGCCCAACGCCGCTAGGAAGTACTCGTCGTGGATGGCTTCCAGCAAAGTGTTGCGCGCGATACGCGCCAGCGAGAACCCCATCACGCCGCCGAGCGTGAGCACGGGCAGCACCAGGCCGCGGCCCCCGCCTACGCCATACAGCGGAAGCCACCCCAACCGAAACGAGCAGATGTAGATCAACACAAGACCGATGATGAACGACGGCACCGAATGACACACAACGGCCAGGATCCGGACCGTGTGATCCACCATTTTCCCCTCGTAGAAAACGCTCGCAAGACCGAGAAGCAAGCCTGCAACAATCGCGAGGCACAGCGCACCTCCTGCGATTGCAGCCGAAACTGGAAGACGCGCCTTGAACTCGGCGCTGACCGGCCGGTTGGTCTTCAGCGAGACGCCAAGGTCTCCGGCAGCGGCCGAGCGGAGCCACAACCAGTATCGCAATGCCGGCGAACGGTCGAGGCCTTGCATACTGCGGATCTTCTGCAAGGCCTCTGGGGACATTTCACGCGAGGCTCCGCCCACAAGCAAGTCGGTCGCGTTTCCCGGCGCCAGTTCAAGCGCCAGAAAGGCAACCACACTTGCCAGAACCAACGTCAGCAGGGATGACGCCAGCCGCCGGCCCATCGTTCGCCGCCGCTGTCAGAAACCGAAATGGTAGGTGGCGCGCACCTCGGCAAACCGCCCAGGTGCGTTGTAGATGAACTCGCCATCATACTTATTGTCAGTGAGATTGTCGACCCCCACCGACAGTGTAAGACGGTTCCTCCCCACGGCCACGTTCTTCCAGACCTTGATGCCGGTGGTCATGTAGCCACGCATATGGAAGTATCGAAGCTGCGTGTTCTCGTCGTCGTAGTAGCGAGTATCCGAGGCGTGAGCTGACAGCGCCACGCCGTACTGGCGGCGAGGATCTTCATATGCCAAGCCGGCGGCGCCCAAATTGTCGGGAGCGTTCCTCAATTGATGGCCTTGGTTCTTGGCCGATTTCGTAATCCTGGAACGGTTCAGTGTGTAGTTCGCAAAGCCGCCGAGATTCTTCGTGATCCGCTGGCTCACCGCCAGTTCAAGGCCTTTGATGGAAACCTCGTCGGAGTTCGACGTCCGGATAATCTGAACGCCGGGTAGCGTCGGGTGTTGATCGTACACGTAGCTCATGGCGTCTGTGATCTGACCGTGATAGAACGTGGCCGAAAACCGGGTGCGGGCGGTCATATTGACGTAATCCGCTCCCAGGTCGAACATGCGGGTGCTCTCCGGCTTTAGGCCCGGATTGGCCTCGCGCCACGTCAGCCCAGTCGAAATGTTCTGAAAGAACCAGGTGGCGTTGCCAGGCCAGTACGCCGTGCCAAATGAACCTCTCACGCCCAGGAAGTCCGTCAGGCGATACTTCAACCCGCCACGAGCCGTGGTGGCGCCTTTGCTGACATCGGGAGGAGTCATGTTCGTCGAGCCCGAATCATAGATGTTGCGGTAATTCCAGTGGTCGTGCCGCAGGCCGGCGACAAGCGTCGCCCG
>CAYSBM010000259.1:0-3730 GCA_964429095.1 uncultured Solibacteraceae bacterium
ATGCCCATGTTGCTGGCGGATTTCACCGCGGCGGTCATCGCCGCCGCCAGAACCCACATTGAGACCATTAGCTTAGCGATCTTGCCGGTGCACCGTGGCACGAATCTCTCCCTGGTCTGTCTGCGCTTGCAGCCGGAGTTGGGTAACGTGTGCTAGCGGTTTGTCCCGGATAATCCATTCGTGACTGCCTCCGGGAAGGACGTACACGTTGGCCTTCTCGGTCCGTCCCGGTCCTGGTTCGGTCGCGGCGGCCAAGCTCATGCGTGTAATCTGCACGTGCACATTCCCCTGATTCCGAACCAGCAGCCTCGCCTCCCCGTCTCCGGCCGGCAACAGTTCCCATTGAAGGCCGGGCGAGGGGATCCCGGCCGGTTTCACAAAGATCGGAATCCGGATTCTCAGCAGCGTCCTGATCTCGTTGGCCGAAGGCTTGTTCGGCGGCGGCAGTTCCTCAAAAACCAGCCGGTAGCTGGTCTCAATAGCCCCCGCCTGCGGTTTGCGCAGTCCCAGCCGCATGTACTGGGTCTGCCGCGGCTGCAACGCAAAGATCGGCGGATTCAGCAGGATGTCGTCGGTCTCCGCGTAGGTCTCCTTACCGCCGGCCGCCGACCAGTGCAAGGCGTGAACTTGAATGGCCGCCGGCTCGTCGGCCAGGTTGCTGACCGCCACGCTGGCATACGGCCGGCGGGCGGACAACTCGATGCGGACGGGATTCACCTTGAAGGAACCCGCCCACATCGAGAGTCCGCCGGCGAATCCAATCAGAACAGTCCTCGTCAATCCGGCCATGGCTGGCAACGTCAGAATGTGACAGTGGCGATTACGGTGTCGGAATAGGAACCAGCCGCCACGTTCTGATCTTTGGGCACTTTGCCATATATGGTCAGCGCGCTTGCTTCACCGGTTCCCGTATCGCTCTTGCCCGTACCTGAGGTATTCCCCCACACTGTGGTGCGGCCGGAATCCGAATACAGGAAGTAGGCGAGCTTGTTTGATCCGTTTGCCATTTGCCGGAGCGGCACGTCATCGGTAGATCCCGCCGCCGGGTTGCTGCCTTGATCCAATGTCACGGTGACAGATGCCCCATTGGTGCACGTAGTTGTCACAGTGCCGGTTCCTAGCAGGTCGGTTGACTTGTGGGTCACGATCGGGTCATAGGATCCAAACGATAACGCCGTCGTGCTAATAGTGCAATTCGCCGATACGTCGGCGGTCACGGAAAGGTTTGCGGTTGCCGTCCCGGCCAGCGCCAACCCGCTCGCTGCGGCAAGCAATACGGCGAACAATGCAAGACGATTGATTCGCATTCGAATTCTCCTCCTTCAGTACACGTTTCTGGTGTTCCGGGATTGATTTGCTGATTTTCCCGGCAAACCGTGTCACCTCATAAAGCCAGCAATCCTGCATCCAATCGCAACGCGCTGAAAGCACGGGCGATCGGAGCCGGCAGAGCCGCGGACGCCGTACCGCGCTGGCACAATCTGGTCAAATTCAGACGGTATGGTACTATTTCGATCACGTTCCAGTACCTACGGCCCTGGCGGGTGATCAGGAGCAGCGCCGAAAATGGATGCAGGAAGCAGGAAACTCGGTTTTTCTCATTTCCCGGGTTTGGATGCCGAAAAGAAACCGAGAGGCCCGCCATGAGACAATCTCGAATCGTTTTACTGGGAATACCAATGCTTTTATCGGCTTTCTGTGGCTGGGCCGCAGAAAGCCGTACGGCCTCGCTCAACGTAAACGTACAGGTAGTGGGACGCGTCGCCTTCACTTATCGAACCGTCGAGGGCATGCTCGCAGCCAACCCGTCCGCCGTCGTCCGCCCTGTACCGGATTCTCAACTGGTCCGCTATGAGCTCGCCCCGGGAGCCGGCCAGGGGGCGGCTAGGGTGGTGATACGCGGCGTCACCAACCTTGCGAGCCCCAGTTACCGTTTGCTGGTCACCGTAGTGGAGGCGTCGCAAGCCGGCCACTGGCAAGTCAATGGGGAAACGGTGATGGGCGGGCAAACCGTGGTGGTGGAGGGGTTAGCCTATGACCAGGACAAAACGCTCCGGATCGCCGTAGATGCCGGCGGCCCAGCCGAGGGCAGTTGGGCGTTGTTCAGATTTCAGATTCAACCGAACTGAGCAACCACCCCCATCTGCGGCTCACTGAATGGGCCAAAGCACGTCCTCGTGTAGCAAGTCCCGCACCCGCCGGGGCGATTTTCCATCCTCCGGCCCCGCTTCCGGCTGCTTCAGCAACCGGTAAAGCGTTGAGCGGCTCACCCCTAGAATTTCTGCCGCCTGCGTGCGGTTCCCACCCACCCGGCGCAGCACCCTGTTGGCGTGCCGGCGCGCCAGTTCTTCAATCGAAATCAATTCATCTTCGGCTGGTTTGCCATTGCGCGCGCTTTCAAGCATTTCCGGGGGGAAGTGCTGTACATCGATAATTTCGCCTTCCGCCATCATGGCGCAGTATCCCAGAAGATTCTCGAGCTCCCGGACATTGCCCGGCCAGCTATAACGCGCCATGAACGCTTGCGCCCGCCGGGTGATGTTCAAGCGGCTCTTGTTGTACTTGGCTGCGAATATCCTCAAGAAATGCCGCTGAAGCAACGGCAGGTCCTCACGGCGTTCCACCAGCCGCGGCATCCTGATTTGCACCACGGCCAGTCTGTAGTAGAGATCTTCGCGGAATTTCTTTTCCGCCACCATCCGGCGCAGGTCCTGGTTTGTGGCCGCCACCACACGCACATCCACACGATGCGCATCTCCCCCCACCGGGCGCACCTCCGAGTCCTGGAGGAACCTCAACAGCTTCGACTGCATGTTGAGCGGCAACTCTCCGATTTCGTCGAAGAAGATGACGCCGCCGGAAGCCCGCTCTATGAGGCCTTTTCTGTCCCGGTCCGCCCCGGTAAATGTGCCCTTCAGGTGCCCAAAAACTTCTTCTTCGAACAGGCTCTCGGCAATCGCCGCGCAGTTGCACGCCAAAAATGGCCCCGCAGCGTATGGCGAAAGCCGGTGAAGCGCCCGCGCCGCCAGTTCTTTTCCCGTGCCGGTCTCTCCCGTCAGCAGAACGGTTTGAAAATGCGGCGCCACACGGCGGAGCCTGGAAAACACCTCCAGCATCGCGGGACTACGGCCCACCAGCCCCTCAAATTGAAATGTCTCCAGAAGTTCCTCATCCAGGCTGTAGGCTCTGGCGCGAACGTCTGCCTCCTGCTTCCATTTGTCGATCTTTGGAAAAATATCGGCTATTGTTAACGGCTTCGGCCAGTAGTCGTAGGCGCCCTTCTGGATGGCATGCACTGCCGACTCGGTCGAGTAGTATCCCGTCATGAGAATGACGTCGATACCGGGGTCAAGATCAAGGATTTGCTCCAACAGTTGCAGACCGTCCAGGTGGGGCATGGAGACGTCTAAGAGTACGATGCCGGGCCTAAAGGTCTTTACCGCGCTCAAGCACTGCCGGGCGTCCGAAATGCCCCGAACCTCCAGTCCCCTCGGCTCCAGCGCGGCGCAGAGAAAGTCGACCAGATCGGCATCGTCATCTACCACCAACATTCTTGGAGACTTTCCGGCGGGACAATTGTCAAGCTGTGTGGCCATGCAATTCCTTTGCGGCAGTCCTGCTTTTGCTGAGTACGTAAATCTATCGGATGGGAAAGGCGAAAACCTTAGGGAATATGTCTACCTCGCGAAATGATATATATCTGGAAAAGCCGACCTCTATGCCAGAGGTT
>CAYSBM010000259.1:3810-5343 GCA_964429095.1 uncultured Solibacteraceae bacterium
CCACGGCATAATCGATGCCCGCCTGCGTGAGGATATCTTCCAAACGCAGCGCATCCTTCAGCCGCCGGGCGATGTAAACCAGCACCGGCTCGCGGTCATCGAAGAACGCTGCGTCCCGGCGCATGGGCTTGCTACAATCCTTTTGCTCTGGCCTGGAATGCGGCGTAGCTGCCCGGTGCGCGCTTTTCCATCCACTTAGCGTAATCCTCGGCCACCGCCTCCAGGTTTTTCAGGTAATTGGGATTTTGGAAAGCCTGGCGCAAGGCCGGCAGCAGATCCCGCACTTTCTCAAAACTGAACGCCAGCTCCCCGCCGCTTTGAAAGAACAGGTCCGCATGCAGCACCCCGCTGGTGATGAAGCTCGCCACCATCTCCCAGTAGCTCACCACCATGCGGAAGTAGGCATTATTGTCCGAGCCCAGAGGGCAGAGTGCCGAAAATTGCTCCATCGTGGAGGCTTTGAAACTCCTGGCGTACCACTCCCGCGCGTGGCGCAGCTTAGCCTCCCGCCGCAGCTCGTACAAACGCAGAATCAGGTTTACGTCGTCGTAAGTCGCTTGCCTTTCCATGCTGTTGCCCTACCGTACTTATAGATTAGCGCATCCGGCGTGAGAATCCGCCCTTTTTGAACCCACCTACCAGATTAGACCCTGCATGCCGCCGCTCAGCAAAGAGGATGAACTCTACTGGCTTGCCTTGCGTCTGGCGCCGGGACTTGGCGCCCGCAAGGCTGGCCAGTTGTTGGAAATCTACCGCGCCCCCCAGGACATTTTCCGAGCCTCGCCTTCGGAATTGGAAGCCGCAGGCATTCCGGGCAGCGTAGCTCACAGCATTGCCAGCGGCTGCCCGTTCGAGGAAGCCGCCGCCATGCAGCAGGCCATGCTAAACTGCGGCGCCGTTCTCATCACTCGCGCCAGTGAGCACTATCCCTGCCGGCTGGCGGAGATTTTCGACCCTCCCATTGTGTTGTTCGCCCGAGGGCGCATCGAATTACTCTCGCAGTTGATGCTCGCCGTCGTAGGCACACGCCGGCCCACTCAATACGGCATGGCCGTCGCCGACCGTCTGGCCGCTGATCTGGCCCGCGCAGGACTGGTGATCGCCAGCGGCATGGCCCGCGGCATCGACACCGCGGCTCACAAAGGGGCGCTGGAGGCCGGCGGTGACACGATCGCCGTGTTCGGTTGCGGCGTCGACGTCATTTACCCGGCGGAAAACCGCAAGCTCGCGGATCAAATCGCCCAGAAAGGCCTCCTGCTCAGCGAGTATCCCATGGGAGCTCCCGCCTATCCGCAGAAGTTTCGCGTGCGCACCCGCATCATCAGCGGCATGAGCCTGGGAGTCCTGGTCGTCGAGGGCGCGCAATATAGCGGTTCTTCCATCACTGCGCGCCTGGCGCTTGATCAGGGCCGCGAAGTCTTCGCCATCCCGGGCAACATCACCTCTAAAGTCAGTTGGGGGCCGAATCTTCTTATCAAGCAAGGCGCCAAGCTCGTTCAGGACTTCAACGATGTCATCGTCGAGCTCCCAACC
>CAYSBM010000260.1:0-2095 GCA_964429095.1 uncultured Solibacteraceae bacterium
CGGTCGTTTGTTGTGGCGCTTCCCGCGGGAAACCAGTCCCGCCTGCCCTCACGGAACTCGCTACGGTGGGCGAAGATAGCGGCGCCTGGAAGTGGTTCGCCACTAGAGTCCGATACGCGTCCCGAAATGACGGCGTTGGGAAACAGCCGGAACACCAGCCCGCTGACCGGCAACCCCTCCGCCACGCGCAGCACCGCGCCGGTATTAGGATCGGCCCGTGAGCCGTAGTATTGGCGGTCAAAACCGTTGCGTTCACCAGCCAGCAGGTAGCCGCCGGCGGGCAGATCGCGGAACACAAACCGGCCGTTCTCGTCCACTTCCGTGACGGCTGGTTTGCTTAGGCTGTCCAGCCGGGTGAGGGTTAATGTCACCCGGCGCAGGGGGGCGCCGGTGAAAGCGTGCACCACTTGCCCGGCGATAATTTCGCCTGCCAGAACCGGACACAGGCTCCCAACGACAAGCGCGGCGGCCCAGGTTCTCAAACCCTTCCTCCACCTCACACTCTTCCCCCGCACTACGATAGCATGCGGGGAGCTTGGGGTCTGGCTGTCTACTCGTAGCGCAACGCCTCCACCGGATCCAGGTGGGCTGCTTTGCTGGCGGGCCATATGCCGAAAAATAACCCGATGCCTACAGAGACCAGTACGCCCAGAACCGCGGCCCACACCGGGACCGCCGTGGGCAGGGCAGGGAAGAGCAGGCGCGCCACGGCGGCGATGATCCATCCCAGCAGGATGCCAAACAGACCGCCCGCGCCGGTAAGCACGGCGGCTTCGGTTAGAAATTGCAGTACGATGTCGGCCCGGCGGGCCCCGACCGCCTTGCGGATCCCAATTTCACGGGTGCGCTCGGTCACCGAGACCAGCATGATGTTCATCACGCCGATCCCGCCCACCAGCAGTCCGATACTGCTCAGCACCACCATGACGATGGCCACGACCGAGGTCGTCTTCCGGAAATCTTCCACCATCTGCTCCGCAGTCGAGATCCAGAAGTTGTCCGGCTTGTCCAGCGGCACGCGCCGCTCCTGGCGTAGCACTCCGCGCACCTCGTCCATGGCCTGCGCCAGCCTGCCTTCTTCGGCTACGATCACCAGCATGTGCTCCTTGGAGGCGGGTATCATCTTCCGCCTCGTCCAGTAGGGACTCAGAATGCGGGTGGGGTCCTGCGCCGCCAGCATCACCGACGGCCGCGCCATGCTGCCCACCACCTCGAACTGCCGCCCGTTGACCTCGATCCACTTTCCTACCGGGTCCACATTCGGAAAAAAGGTCTTCTGAATGTCCTCTCCAATGACTGCCACGGGCATCCGATGGCGGCCTTCCGTGTCGGTGAAAAAGCGCCCGTACTTCATTTCCACCAGCCCGCCGTAAGCATAACTCTCCGTAGTTCCGGCAAAGCGGATCTGATAAACCTCATTACCTTTGTAGCGGGCCCGGTTGGCGCTCCGGAAGTCGAGCGTGGGAAACAGATAGGGGCTGACATGCGCTACCGAGGGGCACCGCTCGGCGATCGCCATTGCGTTCTCGTATGTCAGGGGCTTGCGTTGCCGCTCCTCGGGCGTAAGGTCGCTCAAGCGTATGGCGGCGCCGCGGATCTTGAACACGATCAGCGTGTTCGGTCCGAAGCTACGGATGATGTCGGTGATGGCGCCGTCCAGGCCGGCGATGATCGAGCCCACGCCGATAATGGTGCTGGTCCCGATGATGACGCCCAACACCGTCAAGAACGTCCGCATCTTGTGCGCGCGTATTGTGCTCAGCGCCAGCCGCGTGCTCGACTTGAAAGTGAACCAGTTCATCGTTCCACCCTTAACGCCGCGATGGGGTCCAGTTTCGCTGCCCTCTGCGCCGGGTAGATGCCGAAAAATAATCCCACCGCCGTAGACAGCACCAGCGCGATCAGCACCGCTGAGGCCGGCATGGCCATCGGCACAGGCGTCAATTTGCTCACCAGGATGCCGACGATCCACGCCGCCAGCACTCCCAGCACGCCTCCCACGGCCGCCAGCAAACTGGACTCGACCAGGAACTGGTTCAAAATATCGCTGCGGCGGGCGCCCACTGACTTCCGGATTCCGATTTCGTGCGTCCGT
>CAYSBM010000260.1:2105-4790 GCA_964429095.1 uncultured Solibacteraceae bacterium
TGATATTCATGATCACCACTCCGCCTACCACCATAAATACCGACACCACGGCAATGGCCGTGGCGGCGATGGCGCCCGTTAGACGGTTCCAGGCTGAAACCAGCGAGTCCGAACTCGCCATCCCAAAATTGTCTTCCTGCGCCGGCCGCAAGTGCCGGAAGGCCCTGAGCAGCATTCGCACTTCGTCCTGCGCTTGGAACAGGTGCGCCTGATCGAGGGCGATCCCGCAAAAGCCTATGCCATTGCGGGATCCATACATCTTGAAGAAGGTCTGGATGGGGATGATGACGTAATTGTCGAGCGATTCGCCGAATACACTACCCTGTGTCTTGCCCACGCCGATGACGTGGAACGGGCGCCCCTGGATCTCGATCGTTTTGCCCACCGGGTCCACGCCCGCGAAGCAGCGCTCGCGGATGTCGTTGCCTATGAAAACCACCGCCTGCCGCCGTTGGTCATCGGGTTCGGCCAGAAACCGCCCATTCACCGGCTGTATGTTTTGTATGACACCAACATTGGGCGTGGCCCCCTGTAGCTGCACCCCTTCGATGCGCTCGTGAGCGCAAGTCACGGCAACCTGGCGATAGGCTTCCATGCCGAATTCCCGCACCAGCGTGGCCCGCTCACGGATGAATTGGTACTCTTCCTGTTTGAGTTGCGGGTTGCGCTTCAGCATCTCTATGTATTTCTTGGGGTTAAATTCGCCGATCATTACGATGCGGCGCACTTTGAACCCGTCCGATCCCATGTTTGAAAGGTTCTGCGCGATATAGACATCCATGCCGTGAATGACGCTCATCACGGAGATCAAAGTGGTGGTTGCCAGGATAATGCCCAGCAAGGTAAGAAAACTGCGCAGCTTGCTGCCCCGTAAACTGGCCACCGCCACACTGGCGGCTTCGGCGAAACTTGCTCCGGACTTCATCTTCATGTAGGGACGCGCCGCATTCCCAGTTTGTTCCCCGCCCGATGTCCGGTGCGTGGCGCGCCCACGCTGGCGCGGCTTGGGCTAAGCTGAGACCGGCGCCTGTGCTAGCATGAGTGCTGAACGGAATCGCACGCCGGGGTCTTGTTCTCCTCCGGTGTGCCAGCGGAGCGGCATTGAAGGCAAGACCCCGAATCGTTGTGATCATGCCGGCATACAACGCCGCGCAGACTCTCCAGAAAACTTACGCCGATCTGCCCCATGACATGGTGGACGAAGTTATTCTGGTGGACGATGGCAGCCAGGACGAAACCATTCAGATCGCCCGCGAACTAGGCCTCAAGATTTTCGTCCACAACCGCAATTACGGTTACGGCGCCAATCAGAAAACCTGTTACCGGGAGGCGTTGAAGGCCGGCGCCGATGTGGTCGTGATGGTCCACCCCGACTATCAGTATGATCCGCGGCTGCTGCCGGAGGTTGTCCGGCCTATTCAGGAAGGCCGAGCGGACGTGGTGCTGGGCTCCCGCCTGCTGGGCGGCAACCCCCTCAAGCACGGCATGCCGTGGTGGAAGTACATCTCCAACCGTTTCCTTACCACCCTGGAAAACTGGGTCTTCCGCCTCAAGCTGGCCGAGTACCATACAGGCTACCGCGCCTACCGCGCCGACGCGCTGGAGGCCGTCAACTTCCAGAAGAAGTCCGACCGGTTCATCTTTGCCCAAGAGATCATGGCCCAGTTCGTGTGCGCCGGTTTGCGCATCGCCGAGGTGCCGGTTCCCACGCGCTATTTTCCGCAGGCATCATCGGCCTCCTTCTGGCAGAGTTCCGTATACGGCCTTTCCATCCTCTTGCTCCTGGTGCGCTACATCCTGCACAAGCTGGGCCTCTGGCGGCGACGCCAGTTCGAGAGTCTGCAACGGCGCTATCAGCCGGAGGTTGCCCCGGGCGGCAGCGTGGGCACGGCGCACTGACTTCTGCGCCAGGCATCACCGGCCGCCGGCAGTGGATAATGGTTGTAAAGATGTTCGCCGCAATTAAAGAACAGATCGAGACAATTTTCCGCGAAGACCCCGCCGCCCGCAGCGTGCTCGAAATCCTGTTCTGTTACCCGGGCTTTCACGCCGTTCTGCTCCACCGGCTGGCCCACAGGCTCTTCAAGATGGGGTTGCGTTTGCCGGCCCGCATGATTTCGCAGCTCAGCCGCTCGCTCACCGGCATCGAGATCCACCCGGGCGCCAGCATTGGAAGGCGGTTCTTTATTGACCACGGCATGGGGGTCGTGATCGGCGAAACTGCCGAGATTGGAGACGACGTGTTGATTTACCAGGGAGTCACCTTGGGCGGCACCGGCAAGGAAAAAGGCAAGCGCCATCCCACAATTGGCAACCACGTGGTGGTGGGCGCCGGAGCCAAGGTGCTGGGCAACATCACGATCGGCAACCACGTCAAGATCGGCGCCGGCTCGGTCGTCATACACCCTGTGCCGGACGACTCCACCGTGGTCGGCATCCCGGGCCGCGTCGTCCGTACCAAAGGCGAGGCCGTTGGCGAGCTCGACCATGGCCAGCTACCCGACCCCGAAGGCCAGCAGATCGAATTGCTCACCGGGCGTGTCGAGCAACTCGAACAGCGCGTCCGCGAATTGCTTGAGCGAGTGGAGAAGAGCCCTTCAGCGTGATATCTTCAAGCGGATCTCCTCACCCGCGTTGAGCCGCAGCGCGAGCCCGTCCTTCAATTCGCTGCCTAACAACAAGCGC
>CAYSBM010000260.1:4800-5327 GCA_964429095.1 uncultured Solibacteraceae bacterium
CCCCCCCCCCGGGTGCGCCCCCCCGCGACCCCGTCCATGCATTCCCCTGCCAACAACAAGCGCTCATGCCCCTGTGCCGGCTTCACTTTGTAAAGCGTGTTCTCGTCCACCGTGTACCATTCGGGCCACTCGTTCAGCCGCACGTAGTTTTTGCGCAGGTTCATCTCACGGCGGTGGCGCGCATAATCGAAGGCCAGTTTGCCCGCCCACGGCTTCCCGCTCCACAAGGAAACGTACAGCGCGCCGTCCTTTTGGACTGCTCCCAGCCGCACTCCGGGCGCCCAGGATTTCAAGTAGCACCCCTGCGTCTTCATCATGGCGTAAAGCAGCGCCGTGCGGTTCCAGTTGCCGTCTCCGTACCAGCGCTCAATGACGCCGTCCGGCTGCTGGTAGGCCAGCATGGTCTTGATCTCGGATTCGATCCAGCTTTGCGCCTCCTCCACCGGTTCCCGCGCTACCAGATAGATGGCGCTTTCAATCGAGTCGGCGTAGCCGTCCATGCTGCCCGATTCCCAGTCGTAGCCGCG
>CAYSBM010000261.1:0-5327 GCA_964429095.1 uncultured Solibacteraceae bacterium
AAGTCGACGTGCGGGTGATCGCGTCCACCAACAAGAACCTTGCCGAAGCTATCAAACGGGGCGCCTTTAGGGAGGATCTTTTCTATCGGCTCAATGTCTTCCCCATCACCCTGCCGCCTCTACGCGAGCGCCGCGAGGACATCCCGGATTTGTGCGCCGCGCTGCTGGCGGCACTGAACCGCAAGCACGGCTGCCGCGTCACCCATGTGAGCCAGGAAGCGCTGGACTGCCTGGCGGACTACCCCTGGCCCGGCAACGTGCGCGAGTTGCGCAACGTTCTGGAACGCGCCGTGATTCTGGCCGGTGAAGGCCCCATCGCCAAGGTGCATCTAGGACCGCCTGTCGCCTGCGCGCCGCCAGCGCCGGCAGGCCCTGAGACCGGCCTGGTGCTGAAGGTGGGCACAACGGTGGAAGAGGCTGAGAAGGCACTGATCCTTCAGACTCTGGCCTACACCAAGAACAACAAGACGCGCGCGGCTGAAATTCTGGGCCTGAGCGTCAAGACCCTCTTCAATAAACTGCGCGAATACGGCGCCCGGGAGGTGGAGCCATAAGCGCGTCGCGCTCCAGCCGCGCAGCCGTCCACGGCTTGCCGCCGCTCTCGCTCAAGTTCCGCGTGCTGGCGCTGATTGTCGCGCTGACGACGGTGGTGGTGGTTACGATCTCGCTTCTCTACCTGAATGGAGTGGTCGAGGTGTGGTCGGACGGCGCATTGGAACGCGCGCGGCTGGCAGGCCAGCAGGTGAAAACCGTCCTGCTTGAACGCGTCGCCGAGCGTACGGCGCAGCAGGCCGCACCCCCGGCAGCCTTGGAGGAGAGCAAGCGTCTGTGGGGCGAGATTATCGCCGGCGACCGCGCTGTCGCCGCCATACTGGAAAATACCGTGGCCCACGGACGCGCCATCGTTGAAATTAACATCGCCGGCGAATCTGGCAAAATCCTGGCCTCTTCCAATCCCACGCGCAAGGGCGCTGAGCTGGCGCCGCTGCCCGGGTTCGCCGCTTGGCGATCAGCCAGTTCTCTGGCACGACTGTCCGATTTGCTCACGCACAGCCGCGACTTGGCGGTGGTGATTCCGCTGGGCGTGCGCGAACAGCCCAAGCCGGTGTTTCGCATCCAGGTGGTGGTGTCCTCGGTGTTGCTGCGAGAGGCGCTGGCCCCGCAAGTGCGAAACTTGGCCCTGGTGTCGCTGATCAGCCTGGCGCTGGCCATTCTGCTGGGATTGTTCACTGCCAATCTGGCCCTGCGCCCGCTCAACCGCATCGCCGGCATGATCGACCGCCTGCGCGCCGGCGAGTCTGCTTCCCCGGAACGCGCCGCAGCCTTCCGCGCGCCTGAGATTGCCGCCGTCGAATCCAAGCTGAATTTGCTTGGAGAACGGTTGCGTATGGATCCGCTGGCCGCCATCTCGCAACTCACCGGCGGCGTGGCGCACGAGATCAAGAACCCATTGAATGCCATCGCCCTCCGCCTGGAGATTCTACGTGGGATGGTCACGGCGCAAACGCCGGAGGCCGCGCCGGAGATCGCCCTGATTTCCAAAGAAATCATGCGGCTGGACCGAGTCGTGAAAACGTTCCTCGATTTCACCCGCCCGCTCAAACTGGACTTCAAGGAATTGAACCTGGCGGCGCTGGCGAGTGAAGTTGCCGCGCTGGTGGCGCCGGAAGACCGCCGCCGCGGCGTGCAGCTCGAAGTGTCCGCAACAACCGGCCCGGTCATCATCCGCGGCGACCGCGACCATTTGAAGCAAGCCTTGCTGAACATCGTTATGAATGGCATCGAAGCCATGAACGGCGGTGGTCAACTCTGCGTCGAGGTGGCGCGCCGCGCGGGCTATGCCGTGGCGCGGGTGGTGGATCACGGGCCGGGAATTCCTCCGGAACTCAGGGAGAAGGTATTCCGGCTTTACTTTACGACCAAGGAGAAAGGGTCCGGAATCGGGCTGGCTATGGCCAGCCGCGCCGTGCAATTGCATGGCGGAACCCTCGAGTTGGCCGACACTCCTGGTCACGGCTGCACCTTCATCTTGACGCTGCCGGCAGAGGCGGGCTTATGACTACAACCCCACGTTGGCTGATGGCTGCGGCGCTGGCGGCGTTGTTGCTTGCCGCCCCTTCCTGCCGGCCATTCTGGCGCCGGAAAGCAAAGCAGATTCCGCCCACACCCATTCCGCCAGCGCAGGCTCCCCCTTCCGGGCCGCAGCAGATGCCGGAACCGCCTGAACTTCAGCCCGACCTAGACTACTCGCTGCGGGGCTCGCCAGCCTCCGTCCTCCAAGTCGAGATCGCACCTCCGGAGCCGACCGTGACGCCCCGGCGTCCCCGGCGCAGCCTCCGCACCCGGCCTTCCGCGGCCGCGGAGGAGCCGGCGGCGGAAACCCCTCCCGCAGGAGTTCCACCGCCGGCTCCGCAGCCGCGCCTCGGGGAGATTTTCACCCCCGGGGAGCTGCGGGAGCATGCCGAAAGCTTGGACCGCAGCCTGCGTGAAACTCGCGGCATACTCGCACAGATCTTCAAGCGGAAACTGACAGCAGCTCAAACCCAAACCGCCGCCAGAATCCAAACCTTTCTGCGGCAAGCAGAACAAGCGCGCGCCTCGGACCTGGCGGCCGCAGCAAGCCTGGCCCGGCGCGCCGAGCTACTGGCCAGAGACCTCTTGAACCAGTTGCCGTGAGGACGCGTCGTTGGCCGCGGCCTGCTTTTCCCGCCGCAAGAAACCGGCCGAAGGCGCGTAAACCCGCACGGCCACGCGGCGGTTCTGCGCCCGGCCCGCGCGTGTGCTGTTGTCGGCGACCGGGTCTTCCTCACCGGCCCCGAGCATGTGTACGCGCCGCAAAGGAACGTTATGTTTCAACGTGAGGTACCGGGCGGCGGCCTCGGCCCGCCGCTGGCTCAGGCTCAAGTTGAGCGCGCGGCCGCCGGTGCGATCCGTATAGCCCTGCAACTCCACAACGTAGTGCTCGATTGATGGCAATTGCGCGGCTAGTTCATCCAGCGCCGCTTTGCCTTCGGGCGTCAGTTCGCTGCTGTTGAGCTGGAATAGGACCGTCTTTTCGGCACGCAGGTCGAGCTTGTCGCGAGCTTCCAGAACGCGCTCCAACAGCTCCGTCCGATCCAGGCTCTTGCCGGCCAGAGAGTGGGCTTGCTCGGCCGCAAGATTGGCCTTCACCGCCTTGCCTTCAGCGCGCGCGGCGTGAACATCGGCAGCCGCGGCTTTGGCGTCGGCATCCGACAGTAACTCCTTTGTGCGAGACAAGTCGTTTTCCAATGCTTCAATGCCTGTGGCGAGTTCCTTGTCTTTATCCGCGGTTCTTTTATCAAGCTGGGCCACTTTGGCGTCCAGCGGCGCCACCGTGGCGCGCACATACCGTTTGGTGGCGCAACCCGCGCTTACCAAACCAAGCGCCGTCACAACGGCCAGCCACCCTGGCCGGGCATGAATGAGCATCATATGGCCTCCATGCGGCTGTCACCTTCGGCACGCCGGCGCCGGCGGCGAAACCATGACAGTTTTGCCGCGCGCACCCGGTAAAACTTACTGGCGGCCCGGGCGTCCATCCGCTCTTTGTTAGGTTTACAGCCGTTCACGCCATAGGGAGTAGCAAGCCGGGGACCAAACGCACGGCGAAATGGTCTTACAATGGACGGTAATTCCCATGGCGCAGACTATCAGGATTCTTCTGCTGGCGCTGACGCCGGCACTAGCCGGCATATCCTCCGGCGAAGTGCAGGCCCCGCCTCGCGCCGAGTGGATGCGCCAGGCCGGGTTCGGCGTGTTCATGCATTACCTTGCCAGCAAACCGGAGCTACCGGCTGAAGAATGGAACCGTCTGATCGATGGATTCGACGTGGAAGGACTGGCGGCGCAACTGGCCGGCGTCCAGGCGCAGTATTTCTTCATCACCTTGGGCCAGAACTCCGGCCATTACCTGGCGCCGAACCGCGTCTACGACGAGATCGTAGGCATTCATCCGAGCAAGTGCTCCCGGCGGGACTTGGTCGCAGATCTGGCCGCCGCTCTTTCTAAACGCGGCATCCGATTATTAGTCTACCTGCCCGCGGGCGCCCCGGACCGCGACAAGACAGCCGTAGAAAAACTCGAATGGCGCGCAGGGCCCTACCGCAACGCCGGGTTTCAAGAGAAATGGGAACGGGTAATCGCCGAGTGGTCCGCGCGTTGGGGAAAACGCGTCTCGGGATGGTGGTTTGACGGATGCTATTGGCCCAACGCCATGTACCGTTCGCCGCGGCCTCCCAACTACGCGAGCTTCGCCGCGGCAGCCAGAAAAGGAAACCCGGACGCTTTGGTGGCATTCAACCGCGGTGTGGTGCATCCGATCCACCCGGAATCCGAGCATGAGGATTATACCGCAGGCGAAACCGATAACCCGGAGATGATCAGCCGCAACGGGAAGTTCTGGGAGGACCTCTCACAGATTCACGTACTCACTTAACTCGCCAAAAGGTGGTGTGGCGCGCCGCCGCGTTGTTCCGACGCCGAAGTAGTGCGATTTACCCGTATGGCCCTCGAGCGCAACGGCGCCATCTCCTGGGACGTGCCGCGCGACGAACGGGGACTGATTCCGGCACAGTTCCTGCGCCAGTTGAAGCTGGCGGGAGCCGAGGCCGCCGCGCGGCGCGCCCGCAGGTGACAGTTTACTCGACCGGTTCGATCTTCTGAACTTTGATGATCTTCGTCTTTTCGTAGAGCACTCCGGTCACCCGCACCTTCCTGGCCGCAAACTTCTCCGGCGTCTGCTGATCGCTTAGCCGGTAGAGCTGTTTGCCGTCATAAAGAGCATACTGAGCGCCATGTTTCACGCATTCCCGCACGCAGCGGTCCTCGGGCGAAATTCCCATCTGCTTGTGGTTGGCGCCGCACATCGTGTCGGTAATTACGCCGACGAACGCGGTTTGGCCGGCGGCGAGCATGCCGGCAGCCATGAAAAGGGTAATAGTGGTTCTCATTGGACTCTCCTGATTCGGTCTTGATTCACCAGCCACCAAAGTTCGTTGTAGCGATCCTCAGTGAGTGGTTGCTTGAGTTGAAAATGAAAGCTCTTCAGGCTGCCGTAAGCGGTTCGAGACCGCTCGTACGCGGTCACGGTGAGCTCGAACGGGCCCGAACTGCTGATGTTGTCGAGGTCCGGATAGAGCCACGTTCGTGATACGCCTGGTTGGGAGGACTCGAATACCAAGCGGTCCGCGCCCACCACGAGCGTCCCATGCGCGCCCGTGATCCGGCGAAGCTTTTTCGCTGGCAGCTTCCAGAAGACTGCTTCCGGCGGGGAACCCAGCGCGGCGACCAACCGCTGGCCGAGGTGA
>CAYSBM010000262.1:0-3775 GCA_964429095.1 uncultured Solibacteraceae bacterium
CTACCCGGCTCCGCGAGTCATGGCCGTGATCTTGTCGCCGATTCCCACGAAGATGCCGCCGGCCTGCTCGATTTCGCGAGCCTGCTTCTTGGCTTCGATACAATCGATATCCTGCGCGGCGGCGATGGCGACTCTCACCCAGCGCCGTCCGCGCGCCGCCTGAACAACCTCATCCAAAGTGCGGAACATAGGTTACTTGCCGAGAACGGCCGTCAATATGCCGTCGAATTCGGCCTCTGTGACCAGAGCCTTCTTCTCGATGCCCAGTTGCTTGACCCGCGCCAGAATTTCGTTGGCCTGCTCGGGCGTAGCGGTCTTGCCCCGGCGTTCCAGATACTCTTCAATGTTGGCCAGCCCGCTGCCCTTGCCCAGTGCGATGTCCACTCCCGGGCGGCCCACCGTTTCCGGCAGGAAGGGCAGGTATTCGAGCGGCACTTCAGCGCGGCAGCGGCGGTGGAACATGGTGACGATGCCGCTTTCGATGTAGTACAGCGAATCACCCACGATGGGGCGGTTGGGCGGAAGCTGGAACCCGGACAACTGCTGCACCAGCTTGGAAAGCTCATAGAACTTTTCCGTCCTGACGCCTGTTTCGACGCCGTAAAGCATCTTGAGGCTCATCACCGTATCCTCGAGCGGCACGTTGCCCGCCCGCTCGCCGATGGCCGAGACCGTCACGTGCGCCACTTCGGCTCCCGCGGCCAGCGCGGCGATGGTGTTAGCCACGCCAATTCCGAAGTCCTCGTGGCAGTGGATCTCAATGGGCTGCCGGAAGCGTGCCTTCAGCTTGGCGATCACCACACTCAAGGCTTGCGGCGTGCAGCCGCCGAAAGAATCCGCCACGGTGAGCGCGTCCATGTGACCTTCGGTCGACACTTTTTCGATCAGGTCCATGTAACGGTCCAGATCCGAGCGCGTCGAATCGATAGTGAAAAAAACCGTATAAAGCCCCGCTTCTTTGGCCGCCAGCGTCGTCTCGATGGAACTCTTAATGGCCCAGTCCATGTCCTTGGCGTAGGCATGCTTGACCAGGTGATCGCTGGAGGGAATCTCGGTGATGATGCCCTTGACCCCGCACGCTTTGGCCAGCTTGACGTCCGCGGGCATGCACCGCGCAAACGAGAAGATCTCGGCCTTCAGGCCCAATCCGACGATCTCCTTAATAGCGGCCTCGTCTTCGGCGCTCACCGCCGGCATGCCGGCTTCAATGCGATGGACGCCTGCCTCGTCGAGCTTCTTTGCGATGGCGATTTTGTCGGCGCGGCGGTAGGCGATGCCGGTCTGCTGTTCGCCGTCGCGCAACGTCACGTCGTGGATCCGGATCCTGGCCGGGAATTGGAGGCCGGCGCGCACCTCGGGCAGCCAGTTCCAAGGGCTGGTGTACCACTGATCGGTTTTCCACGGGGTAGTCATTTAAAGTCTCCTTTGCGGTGAGGGTGGTTAAGCCGCCATTATAGCCTGCCGCGCGACGCGCGCGGATTGCCCGGGCGTTGGAAAGCCTCTACAGCAGTGTCGCGTCCAGAGGGACGGCCGGCGGCGGGGCTTGGGGAGCTTCCTGCTGCTCCGCTGTGCCGGTCAAGTAAGCCAGCAGTTGTTCGCGCGAACCGTCAAAGAAGGCGTCCACCAGCTCCTGCACTGCCAGCCGCCGCAGCTCCTCGCGCTGCGTCAGGGGCGCGTATAGGAATGAGCGGCCCTGCTTGCGCCGTCCGGCTACGCCTTTCTTGACCAGCCGGTCCAGCACCGTCATCACCGTCGTGTAGGCCAGGTTGCGCCGTGCGGTGAGGACCTCGCGGACGTCCTTCACGTTGGCCTCACCCAGAGTCCACAGCGCTTTTAAGCATTCCAGTTCAAGGGGCGGCGGAATGTCCCGCCCCGCGCCACGCTTGGGCATCTCAGTGGTTCCTTCGCGAGTTGATCGATAGTTGGAGTTGTTCAAAAGTAACCGGAGCGCGCTTAGGCTCCTCCGGCGCCTCGGGCGCGGCGGGCATGGCCGTTTCGTTCAGGTAGCGGGACTTTTTCAGCAACGGCCGGTCCAGCGAATTGTTGTGCGGAGTCCACAACCCGTCCACGGGGCGGTCCTGTTCAATCAGTCCGCGCACACATTCCATTTTCGAGTCCAAATTGTCTAGATGGTGGAGCAGAAGCGCCTCGGCGAACAGCGGCACCTTTGGCGAGCCGAATTCCAGCTCCCCGTGGTGGCTCAGAATCATGTGCTCGACCAGCGTCCGCAACCGCGGGGGAAAATCCGGCAGCCCGCGCAGTTTATCATTCACCATCCGCAAGCCGATCACGATATGGCCGAGCAACTGGCCTTCATTGGAGTAGCCGAAACTGCGCTCGTAGCTAAGTTCCTCGATCTTGCCGATGTCATGCAAGATAGCGCCCGTCAATAGCAGGTCCAGATCGATGGCCGGATAATGAGGGGCCACCCGGCGGCAAAGTTCGCACAGCGACAGCACATGTTCGATCAAGCCGCCCAGCCAGGCGTGATGCACCATCTTGGCCGCCGGCGCCATCCTGTAGCGGCGCGCGATCTCCTGGTCGGCGAAGACGGCTTCCAGTAGCGCTTTCAAATGCGGATTGCCGATCGCGCCCACGATGCCCATGAGTTCGGCGAACATTTCCTCCGGGTCGCGCTTGCTCGCTGGGAAGAAATCGCTCTTGTCGACTTCGTCCTCAGAAAGCCTTTGCAGCTTGTGGATGGTAAACTGCGGGCGGTTCTGGTAAACCTGCAAGACACCTTTGACACGGATGAAATCGTCGCGGTCGAACGTCTCCATCACTTCGGCGACGTTGTCCCACATCTTGGCGTCCACGTCGCCGGTCTTGTCGCCCAGGGAAAGCGAAAGGTACGGTTCGCCGGTTTTCTTCTGCCGGACTTCTTTAGCCCGCACGAGAAAACAGCCTTGGACTACCTGGTTGGCCGCCAGTTCATTGATGTAGGGGGATTTCATCGGGCCTTAACCCTTCGACTTACTGGACGCCTTTACGGGAACCTGGGTGCCGGGGATAGGGATCAGCCACAACAGGCGGCGGTGGCGCGTGCGGCTGGCCACCTCTTCCTTGGTGATAGTGGCGGGCTTCAACTGCGCCGGGTCGCGCCAGCGCGTGTCCTTGCCCGGAGCGGCGGCAATGTCGGTGTAGCCCTCCTTGATTTCAAGAAACGCGTCCATGCGCAGCCGGGTGAGGTACTTCCGTATTTCCGGCTCAAACCGGGGCATGAACAACTTTTCCTGGATCTCGTTTTCGACCTCATCCAGCGTTGCCTGGCCCGCATTGTGCTTGTCCAGAATCTTGAGAATCAGAAAGCCGCCCGCAACGCGGATAGGGTCGGTGACATAGTTGCGTTCGTGGTTGAACACGATGTCTTCGATGCGTTTGTCCAACACGCCGCGCTCGAACGGGTCCAGGACCCCGCCGCTTTGTGCGCTGTCGGCCTCGGAAAAATCGCGGACCAGATCGTTGAACTTTTCTCCCTTGCGGGCGCGAGCCACAATGTCCTTGGCCTTTTTCTCCAGCGCCGGGATCTCTTCCTCTTTCTTGCCCTGCGTCGAGATTAGGATCTCCTGGAGGAATACGCGCTCCTGGCGGATGAATTCGGATTTGTGTTCGTTGTAGTACTTTTCGATTTCGGCGCGCGGAATCCGTATGCGGCTACTGACCTCCTGGCCGATCACGCGCCGGGTGAGATACTGATTGCGCAATTCCGCCTTGTAATCCTCAAACGGCATTCCCGTCTGTTCGCGGAGCATCTGCTGGAATTTTTCCGGGTCGC
>CAYSBM010000262.1:3785-5296 GCA_964429095.1 uncultured Solibacteraceae bacterium
GCATGTCGGCCAGGAACTTGCTCACTTCCGAATCGACATTGATGTTCAACTCCTTGCCCTTCTGCACCAGCAGGATGTTGTCGATGCGGTCCCGCAGTAAACCCTTGTCAAACTCTTTAAGAGCGTCGGCCAGGCGCTGCCCGCTAAGACCCTGGGCTCGGAAACGCGCCTCGGCCTGTTTGCGCTCCCTTTCCAGTTCGCCCCGGGTGATGATCTCGTTGTTGACTTTCGCGATGATCTCCTCGACCACCTTCACGTCCGCTAGAGCTGTAGCAAGAGCGCCACAGACCAGCAACATCGCACAAAGCCGAACCATAACTATCATTCTATCCAATGGGCCGCCTGGCGGAGTTGCGCCCGGCCCTGCTCATGTTGCCAAAATTTGCAGGCTCGATTCGAGCTGTTCCAGAACTGCGGCGGCGCCGGGGGTGCCATCCAGCGGCAAGCGCAAAATGCCCGCCGGGGTGAATTGCGCCCCGGCTTGGGCGGCCACCACATCCATGAGCCGGCGCGGATCGATGCGCGATTCCTTGTGAAATTTGATGTTCAGCATCCCATGACGACGCTCGACGGCTTCGATGCCCAGCCGCTCGGCCAAGGTCTTCAAGCGGGAATAGCGCAGCAGCGTGTGCACGCTTTCGGGAGGCGGTCCATAGCGGTCCTCGAACTCGGCCAGAAGACGCTCGGCGCGCCCGGCGTCGCCGGCTTCGGCAATCTGTTTGTAGGCGCGCAGGCGCTGGTGCTCATCTTCTATGTAATCGGAAGGGATCCGCAGATCCAGGCCCAGGTTGAGGTTGGAACGCACTTCCACCGGCAAAGGTTCGCCCTTCAACTCCTGGATAGTCTCTTCGAGTAGCCTGACATACATGTCAAAGCCCACGGCGCTAATGTGTCCATGCTGTTCGCCTCCCAGCAGGTTGCCCGCCCCCCGCAGTTCCAGATCCAGCGCGGCGATCTTAAAACCGGCCCCCAGTTCGCTGAACTCCTTCAAAGCGGCCAGCCGCTTACGCGCCAGTTCGCTCAACTCCGTGTCGTTGGGAATCAGCAGGTAGGCATAAGCGCGGCGGTTGGACCGGCCCACTCTGCCACGCAACTGGTACAGCTCCGACAGGCCGTAACGCTCGGCGCCGTCCACCACGATGGTGTTAGCCAGGGGGATATCCAGGCCGTTTTCGATGATGGTGGTGGATACCAGGACGTCAAACTGGTGCTGCATGAATCCCAGCATGACGCGCTCCAATTCGGCCTCGGGCATCTGGCCGTGCCCCACGCCGATGCGAGCCTGCGGCGCCAGTTGCTGGATCAGGCTGGCGCGGCTCCAGATGGTGTCCACCCGGTTGTGCAGGAAGTAGACCTGACCACCCCGCGCCAACTCCTGCTCAATGGCGGCGCGGATTAGTTCCGGGTCGAAGCGCGCCACGCCGGAGTGTATCGCCAGCCGGTCCTACGGTGCGGTTTCGATACCGCTCAACTCACGGCTGCCCGCTAGCGCCATGTGCCACGTGCGCGGG
>CAYSBM010000263.1:0-5294 GCA_964429095.1 uncultured Solibacteraceae bacterium
CGATATGACCGGGGGGCTTCATCCGGGCGAGCTGTTTATTTTGGCCGCGCGCCCGTCGATGGGCAAGACGGCCATGGCGCTCAATATCGCCCAGCATGTGGCCACATATCCGAGTTTGCGCAAGACAGTGGCCATTTTCTCGCTGGAGATGTCCAAGGAATCCTTGCTCACGCGCATGCTGTGTTCCGCCGCGCGCGTGGACAATTCGAAGTTCCGGGCCGGCTACTTGAACGCGGATGAACGGCGCCAGTTGAGCGCCGCCGCGGCCCAGTTGATGGACGCGCCCATTTACATCGATGACACGCCGGGCGTGAACCTGATGGATGTACACGCCAAATTGCGGCGCTTGAAGCGGGACCAGGATCTGGGGTTGGTGGGCATCGACTATTTGCAGTTGATGAGCGGGCGCGGGCGGTATGAGAACCGCGTGCAGGAAGTGAGCGCGCTCAGCCGCGGTTTGAAGCTGATGGCGAAGGACTTGAACGTGCCCATGCTGGTGCTCAGCCAGTTGAGCCGCGCGCCGGAGACCAGGGTTGGCGAACATAAGCCGCAACTGAGCGACTTGCGTGAATCCGGCAGCATCGAGCAGGACGCCGACTTGGTGGCTTTCATCTACCGTGAGGAAGTCTACAAACCGGACCGGGCGGATTTGAAAGGTCTGGCGGACCTGATCCTGGCCAAACAGCGCAATGGCCCCACGGGAACGGTCAAGCTGGTGTTCCTGCGGCAGTTCACCAAGTTCGAGAACCGTAAGGAAGACATGGGCGAGGCTCCGGCGGGCGGGCCTTGATCCGGCCGGAGCGCCGCCGCAGGGGGACAAGCCTTTCGGCCGCCGCACAGTTCCGTTAGACTGGTACGTCTATCGTGCTTCTCGAGTTAAAGGGGATCCAGAAGCGCTTCTGTGGAGTGGCCGGCTTGCGCGCAGGCAACCTGGCGGTGCAGGCCGGAGAGGTGCACCTGTTGCTTGGCGAAAACGGGGCTGGCAAATCGACGATGATGAAAATCGTCGCCGGCATGCTGGAACGCGACGCAGGCGAAATGTTTTTTCAGGGGCGGGCGGCGCACTTCCGGCGTCCGGCGGACGCGGCGGCGGCGGGGATCGCCATGGTGCATCAGGAGTCGCAACTGGCGCCGCATCTGACCGTGGCGGAGAACCTCTTTCTGGGGCGCGAGCCGCGCCTGCCGTTTGGTTGGGTAAAGCGCCGGCGCATGCAGCAGGAGGCCGCGCGGCTGATCCGGCAGCACGGTTTCCCTCTACAGGCGGACTGGCGCGTAGAACGGCTCAGCCCGGCAGGAAAGCAACTGGTGGAAATCTGCCGCGCCATACACCATGGCTCCAGCTTGCTGATCTTCGACGAGCCGACCTCGGCGCTGTCGGAATCGGAAACCGCCGAGGTGTTCCGCATTGTGCGCGCCATGCGCGAGCGCGGCATGGGGGTCATCTACATCACGCACCGGCTGGAGGAATTGCGCGCCGTGGGCGACCGCGTCACGATTCTACGCGACGGGGAAACCGTTTACAGCGGACCCATGGCAGGACTGGCCGCCGGGCAAATCATACGCCACATGGTGGGCCGCGAGGTTACGGCCATCTATCAGCGCCAGCCGCTGGAGGCGGGCAGGGAACTGCTGGCCGTAGAAGGTCTGAACCGCGCGCCGCTGCTGAAAGACATCAGTTTTGCCTTGCGCGCCGGTGAAATCGTGGGCGTGGCGGGGCTGGTGGGCGCCGGACGCACGGAGTTGTGCCGCGCTCTATTCGGCCTGGACCGCATCGATTCGGGGCGTATCCTGGTGGACGGCAAACAGCCGGTTCTGGATTCGCCGCGGGCGGCGGTGCGCGCGGGCATCGCTTTGATTCCAGAGGACCGGCAAAGACATGGTCTGGCGATGGGCCTTCCGGTCGCCAGCAATATGAGCCTGCCGGGGCTGGATCAGTTCAGCCGTTTCGGCTTTCTTAATCACGCGCTGGAGATCAAAGCGGTGAACGAGTTCACCTCGCGCCTCCGGATCCGCGTGGATTCGCCTAAGCAGCTCGCTGGGCGGCTCAGCGGCGGCAACCAGCAAAAGGTGGTCATCGCCAAATGGCTGCTCCGGCAGGCGCGCATCTTCTTGTTCGACGAACCGACGCGCGGCATCGACGTAGGAGCCAAGGTCGAGGTTTTTGAGCTGATGGACCAGTTGGCGCGCGGCGGCGCAGCCATCCTGATGGTGAGTTCCGAATTGCCTGAATTGTTGCAGGTGGCCGACCGCATTCTCGTGATGCGCCAGGGGCGCATCCGCGCGGAATTACCAGGCCGCGCCACCCAGGAAGAAATTATGCGTTACGCGGCGCTGGACGGCGCCGCGAACTGAGGAGTGGATGGAATGATTCAACGGCTGTTGCCGTTTCTGACGCTCATTGTCTTGTTCGTGGGACTGGCGCTAGCCAGCCCGCATTTCCTGACCGAAACCAACCTGGCGAGCGTGGTGCGCCAGACGGCGGTGATCAACATCATGGCCCTGGGCATGACGATGGTAATCATCGCCGGCGGGATCGATCTTTCGGTAGGGGCCATTCTGGCCATGGGCGGGCTGCTGGGCACCATGGCCATGGAGCGCGGGGCGCCCATTGCGGTGGGCGTGGCCGTCGGCGTGCTGGCGGGGTTGGGCTGCGGCTTCACGAACGGGTTCTTGACCACCCGCCTGCGGATCAACCCGTTCATTGTGACGCTAGGCACGCTGGGCATCATCCGCGGGACGGCGCTCATTATCTCCAACGGTCTGCCGGTGCACCGCATTCCGCAACAGTTCTCGTTTTTGGGCGAAGGCGCGCTGTTCGGCGTGCCGTTCGTTTTGTGGCTGCTGGTGATCTGCGGTGTGGGGGCACATGTTGTGCTGGAACACACCCGTTTAGGGCGCTATGCGTTTGCCATCGGCAGCAACGAGAGCGCGGCGCTCTACGCCGGCATCCCGGTGGCTTTTCACACTACCGCGGTCTACGCCATCTGCGGCATGCTGACGGGGTTGGCCGGGATGATTGAAGCCTCGCGCCTGATGACCGGACAACCTACTGCCGGCCAAGGCTACGAACTGCAAGCCATCGCGGCAGTCGTGATCGGCGGCGGAAGTCTGCGGGGCGGGGAAGGAAGTGTGATTGGAACACTGATCGGCGCCTTCATTATGGGCCTGCTGGCTAACGGCAGTGATTTGCTGGGAATCTCCCCGTATTTGCAGCAGGCCATCATCGGTGCGGTGATCATTCTCGCGGTGACCGTGGATGAACTCCGCAAGCGTAAGTTGAGCGCCTAGGCGGAAGCCTCCACTACAATAGAATTGATGGCGCGGAAGGTGGTCACAGAAGGCGATATTCCACTCCGCGGAGAACTGCGAGTGCCGGAAGGGACGCTGTTTACTCCTTCGGCCCGCGACTTGGCTTCGGTGCGGGGTGTGAGGATCGTGGAAGTCCCTGCGGACCAGGCTCCGGGCCTGGCGCCTCCCGAAAAAACGGTTGCTATCGGCGCCGATCACGGCGGGTTCGCTCTGAAGCAATCCCTGATTCCAGTCATGGAAGAACTGGGGTTGTCGGTGCGCGATGTGGGCGTCACGGAAGAAACCGCTGCCGATTACCCTGACATTGCCGAAAAAGTGGCGTTGTTGGTGGTAGAGGGGAAAGCGGCCCGCGGCGTAGTGATCGATGGAGCAGGTATTGGCTCGGCGATGGCCGCCAACAAGATTCCGGGGATTCGCGCAGCCCTATGCTAGGATAGGGCTTCCGCGCGAAACAGACGGGCGCACAATGACGCCAATGTGCTCGCCCTGGGGGGACGCTCGCTGACGCTCTCTCAAGCCGAGGCGGTTTTGCGCACATGGCTGGAGACCCCGTTTGCGGGCGGCCGCCACGCCGCGCGCATCGGCAAGATTTCCGAACTGGAGCGGCGTTACAGAACGTGGCCATTAGCGAACTCGAACAACTCGTAGCCAGTATCGGAGACGCGCTTCTGGCCCGGCTGGGACCCATCTTGCCTATGCCGGCCCTAAGTGATGCGCCCCAGGGGCGGACCTGCGGGACCTGCGGCGGCGCCAATGCCGGCGCCTGCGCCGGCAATACGCGCGAGATCGTCGCCGCCGGCGCGGACCGCGTCTCGAGCTGCACAGGCGTGCGCCGGCTCGATCCGTCCATCGCCCAGCTTATCGATCATACGCTGCTGAAGCCGGAGGCGACGCGAGCCGACATCGTAAGACTGTGCGATGAAGCGCGCTGTTACGGATTCGCCAGCGTGTGTGTAAACTCCTACTGGGTGCCTCTGGCCGCCAGCGAACTGGAGGGAACCGGGGTGAAGGTGTGCACCGTGGCCGGGTTCCCCCTGGGCGCCTGCGCTACCGGCGTCAAAGTAGCCGAGGCGGAGCAGGCGGTGCGTGAAGGAGCTCGGGAAATCGATATGGTGATGAACATCGGGGCCCTGCGCTCGGGTGATCTCAACGCGGTGCGGGACGATATAGCGGCGGTTGCCGCCGCCTGCCATCGCGCTGGTGCGGTTTTGAAGGTGATTCTGGAAACCGCTTTGCTCGACGAAACGCAAAAGGCCGTGGCCTGCGTGCTAGCCAAAATGGCCCAGGCCGATTTTGTCAAGACGTCCACGGGCTTCGGCCCCGGGGGGGCAACCGTGGAAGACGTGGCGCTCATGCGCAGGGTGGTGGGGCCGGAAATGGGCGTCAAAGCAGCGGGCGGCATCCGCACGCTGGAAGACTTCAAGAAAATGACTGCTGCGGGCGCCACGCGCATCGGCGCCAGCGCCAGCGTCAAAATCGTCGAGGCCGCTGCGGCCTGACCGCCGCTCAAGATGCCGGGCAATCCTAGATCTTCCGTCCGCTTCCGGGAACGCGCCGAACTGCTCGATTTCCTGCTGGAAGTCGCGGCGGCCACCTCGGAAACGCTTGAACTGGACCGCCTGTTGGCCAACGTGGCCCACATTGTGGCGCAAGTAATCCCCTACGAGCTGCTGGCGATTCTGCTTTACAGCGAGAAGCGCGGCGGTTTGCGAATCCGCCATGCGATTGGACACCGCGAGGAAGTTGTGCGCAACCTGTTGATTCCGCTGGGCGTGGGGATCACGGGGACGGCGGCGCGCGACCGGAAAGCGATTCTGGCGCCCGACGTGCGCCAGGATCCGCGCTACCTAAACGCGGTCGATGCCGTGCGCACGGAACTGGCCGTACCCATGGAGGCACGCGGCAAGTTGGTGGGAGTGATCGACATTCAGTCCACGCGCGTCAACGCCTACAACGAGTACGATCTCACGCTGCTGCGCCTGATC
>CAYSBM010000264.1:0-1602 GCA_964429095.1 uncultured Solibacteraceae bacterium
TGTGAACCGGTCACCGGCGAGCGCTGCTGTGGCTTCCACAAGGATCCTGGCGCCGAGCGCAGGAAAATCGCGCCCCGCATAGAGGCGCCGCAGCCGGCGGTGGTAGGCCTGCACGAAATCGCCTATGAAGCGCGGCAGTTTCCTGACGGCTTTCTGCGGGCGTTCTTCCAACTCCTTCCGCAGTGCTCCGGCTTGTATGCCCAGGCGGACCAGCGCGCCGACGAAAAAAGTATCCGCCACCAACAACGATTGAAGCAGGCGGGGATTGCGCTTTACGGCGTTGAGAATGTTCGCGGCTTGCCGCGGCTGGTAGAAAGCCGCGGTGTCGGCGTGTCCCGCCGCGGTAAGCCTCGCCGAGATGTTTTCCAGCAGGCTGGGCAGCGTCTGCGCAGCGCTGCGGTAGACCGCCGCCATGCTGCGTTCCTCCATGACATCGTAGGTAAACTCGCTGCGCGGCCGTCCGGCAAATGGTTTGCTCGCCTGATAGACCAGCAGCGCACAGGCGGGAGCCGGCGTGGCGTAAGCCTCCAGGCCGCTGAAGTAATCAAACGGAATGGCGCGGCGCAGCGCCGCCTGCACGGCGAGCGACACGCGTGAGTAGACAGGAAAAAAGTCAGGGTCGTACTCTCCGGGCGCTTCCAGCCACGCCTTGACCAGGGCTCCCGGAATTGTCAGTGTCAGCTCCGCTGCAATCGTGTTCGCAGCGGCGGATGCGTTTTCGCTCAACCAAAGATTCACTTCCTCGCCGAAGCCGTAGGACGCCAGCACGGGCGCCAGCCGCGCGGCGGCCTCCTGGCGGGCGAGCGTCTGCGCGCCCGTGTAGCTCAACTTGAAGGCCGCTTCCGGAAAGCTCCCGCCCGTCTGGAACGCACCGGCCAGCGCCAGCGCGCTCTGGTAAGCGTTTCCCTGGGCCAGTTTGCTGGCCGCCTGAGCGAAATAGACGATAATACGGCCTTCTGATCCGTTGTCCACTTGGCAGGCCGCCAGCGCTTCCACGCGCGCGCTCCAATGTTTCCGGCTCCTGAACGGCAGGAGTACTTCGATTACCGGCTCCCGGCGCATCTGGTGTGTCAACACGCCCTGGTTCAGGCGCACGTGCGGGTTTGAGCTGGTGAGAACTTGCGTGAAATCTCCGTTCAGGGCCTCCCGGTACAGCGCTAGCCCCTCCGGGGTGAAGTCGAAGGCGCAATCGAGGAGCGCGGCGTCGCTGGCCGCCTCCATGAAACGCCAACTGAGTTCAGTGTCGCAAATCCTGTTCAACGCAGTAGGGATGCGCTGGACAATAGCATCGGCCAGCGCCGCCAGCCGCGCCATCGGCTCGCTGGGGAACAAGCGCGTCAGTACTCTTGCCAGTTCGAGACATTTTTCCGGCTGAGAAACGGTGCGCGCCACCCGCGCCGAGAGCCTTGCGCCCAGGCTCCATTGCCAACTGCGACTCTTAGCCACCCGCAGACGGAGCCAACCGCTCTCATCCAGCGAAATCGCGCCGTGAAAAGACCCCTCCAGCCGGAGGTCCAGCGTGGCTTGGACTCCGCTTGCGGCTTTCACACCCAGCCCGACCTTTCCGCCGTGAGCGTTAAGCTAAACGCGGCTTACGCCGGG
>CAYSBM010000264.1:1612-5274 GCA_964429095.1 uncultured Solibacteraceae bacterium
CAGTGGCAGGCAAGGCAGGGTTGTACGCAAGCGCTGAGGCGCATCCCGCCCTGCGCTTCATAAGAAAGGGTCGCGCCGGCAGCGATCATGCCTGGGTGCTCGATGCTGCTTGGATCTGCGGCTCCGGCCGCCGGTGTATTCATTTGCGGCGCGGTGGACACGCCTGTGTAGGTCCAGGTGAAGGGAAGACTAGCAATCATGCGTTTTCCGTTTGGCCTGGAGCAGCCAGCCGTTTGATTATACGGATCAGGTTCGTGGCCGCCGCGGCCGGCCCGGCGCGCGGGCCCCTTTGAGGTGTTCGTAAATTGCACGTTGGCCGCGGGTTGCAGCCGGATAGGGTTTATTTTCGAAACCTGTGACTCACTTGCGCCCCGCCCGTGCTGCTAGGATAGATAACCATGAACCGCCGATCATTCCTTCAAAGCGCCGCCGGCGCGCCCGCCATTCTCGCCACGCCGGCTCATGCCCAGGCCGTTGCGCGGAGCGGCCGTTTGAAACAGGCCGCCACCCGCGGGTGTTTCGGCCGCGGCAAGACCATGGAGGAGATAGCCGCTACGGCGGCTCGGCTGGGCCTGAAAGGCATCGATCTGGTTGGTCCCGCCGACTGGCCTGTGCTGAAAAAATATGGCTTGCAATCCACCATGTGCCCGGGAGGCGGCAAACTCAGCGAGAACATGAATCATAAGGAGAACCACGCCGCGCTGGAGCCGCAGTACCGCGAGGCCATCGAACGTGCGGCTGCCTTCGGCGCACCGAAGGTGAGCGCCTTAAGAGGCAACCGGCGCGGCCTGTCCGACGAGGAAGGTATCGACAACACAGCCGCCTTCCTGAATAAGCTCAAGCCTCTTGCTGAAGACAAAGGCGTCACGATCTGCCTTGAATTGCTCAATAGTAAGGTGGATCACAAGGATTACCAGTGCGACCATACCTGGTGGGGCGTCGAGGTGGTCAAGCGGGTCAACTCGCCGCGCGTCAAGCTGCTCTATGACATCTATCACATGCAGATCATGGAGGGCGACATCATCCGCACGATCCGCAACAACATCCAGTACATCGGTCATTTCCACACCGCCGGCAATCCCGGACGGCACGAACTGGATGCCAAGCAGGAACTCAACTACCGCGCCATCGCGCAAGCCATTGTGGATCTCGGCTTCACCGGCTATCTGGCGCACGAATACAGCCCGCTGGGAGACCCTTTGGCGGGTCTCGAGCTGGCTATCTCCACCTGCGACGTCTAAGCGCTGCCAGCGGTTCCAGGTCTTATAGACTGAAGTGAGGTGCCGAAAACTGCCGCGTACCCATTGGTGGCTGTGGTGGGCCCTACCGGCTCGGGAAAGAGCGAACTGGCTCTCCGCATCGCCGAAGAATTTCAAGGCGAGATCGTAAACTGCGATTCGCTTCAGCTTTACCGTTATTTCGACATCGGGACTGCCAAGCTGCCGCCCGGGCAGCGGCGCGGTATTGCGCACCACCTGCTTGACGTCCTCGATCCGGACGAAGTCTTCAACGCCGGCGAGTACGCGCGGCGCGCCCGCAAAGTCCTGCGCGAGATCGTCTCACGAGGCAAGCTGCCGGTGGTCGCCGGCGGCACAGGCTTCTACCTGCGGGCGCTGATCGACGGATTGTTCGCCGGCCCCGGCCGCGACCCGGCGCTGCGCGAGCGGCTTCTCGAGCGGGAGCGGCGCCGGCCGGGCTCGCTGCGCCGCCTGCTCACGCGCCTGGATCCCGGCTCGCTGGAGCGCATACACCCGCACGACATACAGAAAACGGTTCGCGCTCTGGAAGTCAGCCTGGCGGCCCGCCGTCCCATGTCGCGGCTGTTTTCTCTGGGGCGCGAGCCCCTCAAAGGCTTTCGCGTCTTGAAAATCGGTCTCGATCCGCCGCGCACGGATCTGTACCGCAGCCTCGATCTGCGCTGCCAGCGCATGTTTGACGAGGGTCTGGTGGAAGAAGTGCAGGCCATTCTGGCGCGCGGTTTTCCGGCATCGTGCAAACCGTTTGAATCGCACGGCTACAAGCAGGCGCTGCAATTGCTGCGCGGGGAATTGACCCGTGCGGAAGCCATTGCGAGCGCTCAACGCAATACCCGGCGCTACGCCAAGCGGCAGTGGACCTGGTTCCGCAAGGAGTCCGGCATCGAGTGGATGCGCGGTTCGGGAGCCGATCACGCCACGCAAGCCCTTGTCTGTGCGCGTGTTCGCAGTTTTCTGGAAAATCTTGCGCTTTGTTGACCGCTGCGCGGAACATTTTTCAGGCTTGGCCGTCTTTAACAAGTGGAATGCATACCCTGCTTCCAAAATTGAACCGAATGCGTAACATGCAACAAGGAGGAACCAAGAACATGAACAAACTGATGCTCTGCTTCGCAATCCTGGCCCTGGCCGTCGCAAGCGCAGATACCTTTCGTGTGACGTTATACCAGCCGTCGGTGGTGAGCGGGCAGGAGCTAAAACCGGGCGAATACAAGCTTGAAGTTACAGACAACAAAGTCGTGATCAGTAAAGGCAAGACGGCTGTTGAAGCCGCCGTGACGGTCGAGAAAGCCGACGCCAAGTTTAAGACCACCAGCGTACGCTACGCCAATGGCGACGGCAAGATGACGGTGCGGGAAATCCGCCTCGGCGGAACCAACACCAAGCTTATCTTCAATTAGCCCGCAGGATTCCGGGGAGCCGTTTGCTACACTGGAAATTCGATGCGACGGCTCCTCTTGCTGTCATTCCTCATTTTTCCCTCCTTCCTGATGTCCGGCGCAGATACCTTTCTGGTACTGCCATTGTTCAACTTATCCGGCTCCCAGAATCTCGACTGGATCGGTGAAAGTGTGGCTCAAGCCGTGGCGGACGGGCTCAACGGGGAGGGCATCTTGGTTGTGGACCGTGAGGATCTTCAGGAGGCCTGCCGGCGCCTGAATTTGCGGCCCCATGCCCGGCTCACCACCGCATCGGTGATCAAGGTGGCTGAGACGGTAGACGCCGCCCGTGTCATGTATGGCGCCTTTGAGTTTCACCCCGTCATAGGCGCGTTGGACCAAAGCAAAGGAACGCTTCGCATTTCCGCCCGGATTCTTAACCTCAGACGGGTGAGAGTGGGCGAGGAGATTACCGAGATCGGCGCTCTGGAGGAATTAGCCGCGCTTCAGACGCGGGTGGCCTGGCAAGCGCTCCGGCATGTTTTTCCGGCCAGGGCGGCAAACCAGGATGAGTTCCTGCGCAACCATCCTTCTGTCCGTTTGGACGCCATGGAAAGTTACGTGAGAGGCTTGAACGCCGCTACAGACGAGCAGAGAATCACTTTGTTCGTCAAGGCGGCCAACCTCGCTCCGGGCTTTGCTGCGCCATGTTTTGAGGCCGGCCGCATCTATTGGAAAAGGAAGGAATACCGCGCGGCGATCGAATGGCTGGAGAAGGTGAAAGCGCCCGATCCGAAGTTTTACCATGCCAGCTTCCTGCTGGGTCTTTGCCGGTTCCGCACGGCGGACTACGCGGGCGCGCAGGCGGCGTTCGAGGTGGTGGCCGCCGCTGTGCCGCTGAACGAAGTCTTCAACAACCTTGGAGCGGCTCAACTGCGGCGCAATCTGCCCGAGGCTATCGACAATTTCCGTAAGGCGGTGGCTGGCGACGATTCCGACCCGGTTTATCATTTCAACCTCGGATACG
>CAYSBM010000265.1:0-5252 GCA_964429095.1 uncultured Solibacteraceae bacterium
CTGGCTGGCTGCTGCCCGTGCTCTGCACGGCGGATATCTTTGCTGTGATCTTGTGGCGGCGGCATGCCGCGGTTGGTAAGCTGTTCTCGCTTGCGCCTTGGGTGGCTGGCGGGATGCTTCTGGGCGCGGCAGCGCTGGCGTTGCCCGAACGCATCCTGCGCACGGTGGTTGGGGTGATTGTCATCCTGATGTTAGGCGCGTATCTGTACAGGCGCCTGCGCGGAGACGGACGGGCGCCTGCGCACCCGGCGCCCTTCGGCGTGGCGGCAGGTTTTGCTACCACGGTGGCCAACGCTGCCGGACCGGTAATGAATTTGTATCTGCTGGGCAAGCGTCTTACCAAGGAAGAGTTTGTGGCTACCGGCGCATGGTTCTTCTTTCTCATCAATTTGACCAAGGTGCCTATTTACATAGGCCATGGCCTGATCAGCGGCGCTTCTCTGGCATTTGACGCGCTGGTCGCGCCGATGGTGATTGTGGGGGCGGTGATGGGGCGTTGGCTGGTAGAGCGCATGACTCCCCGCGTCTTTGAGGTAACGGTTGTGGCGCTCACTCTGGTCTCTACCCTGTTGCTGTTCGTTTGAGCTTCAGTCGGCGGAGCGTGAGGCTTTGCGGTTGCGGTATTCTTCGAGCACTTTCTGCACGTAAAGCCGCGTCTCTCGGTAAGGAGGAACCCCTTGATAGCGCTGAACCGCCCCCTCGCCGGCGTTGTAAGCGGCCAGCGCCAACCGCACCTGGTCATCCCGATCCCGAAACCGCAGGAGCAGGTCGCGCAGGTAACGTACCCCCGCTTTCACGTTCTGCCTCACGTCGTAGGGGTCGGCCCCCAGCCGGGCAGCCGTTGCTGGCATCAACTGCATCACGCCCACGGCGCCTTTGGGCGAAACCGCCTGGGGCTGGAAGGCGGATTCGACCTTGGCGACGCTCTCGGCCAAGGACACGAAAGTCTCCTCCAGGTCTTGTTCCAGAGCCGCCTGGCGCACAAGCTGCGCCGGCGCCGGGACGGGAATACTAGCAACCGGCTCTGGCCGGGGTGGTGCGGCTGGCGGCGGAATACAGTCTTCGGCCTCAAATCCGGCTACGGTTTCTCTGGGTATGGCAATCACTCCGGCCGAGGTATATAGACGCACTTCCGCCCCGTTTACCTGATGAGCTTGGGCGTAGATCCGAAAGCCGGTCCTAAGAATGGCGTATTCGCCGGCCACGGCTGGTAGACACACAAACGCCGCCAGAGCGCAATAACCTCTCACATCTTTATTGACGCACGCGCCGGTTGGGGCGTGCAAACCCGCGCGCCCGTTTCGTTATCATAGAGCCGTCTCCACTATGACTACGCTCACGCATCTGGAGTGCACCCGTTGCGGCGCAAGTTACGATCCGGGCCAACCGCATAATCTTTGCCAGTGCGGCGCGCCGCTGGTAGCCCGCTACGACCTGGAACGCGCCCGCCAGAGTTGGAGCCGCGAATGGATTGATCACGGTCCGTCCAACATTTGGCGTTACGCGCCGGTGCTGCCCGTAGCCTCTCCCGCGGCCATGATTTCGCTGGGCGAAGGGCTGACCCCGTTGATCGCTTTGAACCGGCTGGGCGCCGATTGGGGCGCGCCAAACCTGTGGCTTAAGGACGACGGCGTGAATCCCACCGGCTCGTTCAAAGCCCGAGGCTTGGCCTGCGCCGTATCAAGAGCACTGGAATTGGGGTTGAAGAAGCTCGCCTTGCCGTCGGCAGGTAACGCGGCCAGCGCGCTGGCCGCCTACGCCGCCCGTGCGGGGTTGCAGGCGCATGTATTCATGCCCGCCGATACGCCCCAGTCGAACTATCTGGAATGCCGCGCTTTCGGCGCCCGCGTTACGCTGGTCGACGGTCTCATTGGCGAGTGTGCGGAAGCGATGACCGCCTCCGGGCTTGCTGAACAGTGGTTCGATATGAGCACGTTCCACGAACCTTACCGGTTGGAAGGAAAAAAGACTATGGGCTACGAGCTGGCCGAGCAGTTCCGCTGGAGCTTGCCCGACGCCATTGTGTACCCCACCGGCGGCGGAGTGGGCCTGGCTGGCATGTGGAAAGCGTTCGAGGAACTTGAAGCCATGGGATGGGTGCCGGCGGGCAAGCGGCCGCGGATGATTGCGGTGCAAGCCGGGGGATGCCGCCCCTTAGTAGATGCCTTCGAACGGGGCGAACAGACTACGCAGGCTTATCCCGATGCGCCCACGCTGGCCCGCGGACGGCGCGTTCCTAATCCTGCCGCCGGATTCTTGCTGCTCCGCATTCTCAAGGAGAGCCGGGGAATGGCCGTTTCCGTCAGCGACCAGCAGATGCTGGACGCGGGTGCGTTGCTGGCCCGGCGGGAGGGCGTGTTCGCTTCGCCGGAAGGCGCCGCTTGCGTGGCGGCTGTGAAACAGTTGCTGGACAATGGCGCTCTTGATCCCAACCACCGCCTGGTGATTTACAACACCGGCGCGGGGTCGAAATATCTGGAGGCCTATTCGACACGGTTTCCGCGCGTCCGGCTTCGCCAGCAGGACAAACCGGGAGGACTCATTACGCCGCGGTAGCGCCCGAGCACGGCGTATGGAATAGAGTTTGTTTGACGGCTGGAAATTTTGGTTAATTATAGTGTTAAATAGACTTGGAAAGCGTGTTGCGATGGCCCATATACTGGTGGTGGATGACGAAGCGCCGATTCGAGACATCTTGCGCCAATACCTCACCCGGCGGGGACATGAGGTGGCGCAAGCTTCCGATGGCAGGCAAGCGCTGGCGCTGATGGCCAAAGACAACATTGAATTGGTAGTGGCCGATATTCGCATGCCGGTTATGGGAGGTCTGGAACTACTAGGAGAGATCAAGGGCCAGGGCTATGAGGCTGGAGTATTGATGTTGACGGCTTGCGACGATGTCGCCAGCGCCGTGCAAGCCATGAAGGCAGGCGCTCTGGACTACGTTCTCAAGCCCTTCCGTTTGGAACAGTTGGGCGTGGCGGTGGACCGTGTGCTAGCCGACTGCCGCGAACAGCGGCGCAAGAAGCAGCAAATGGTCCAACTGGAGATGCTGGTGAACGAACAAGCGCGGCAGTTGCGGCGGGCTCTCGAACAACTGCACGAGGCTTGGGAGAAAGCTCTGGATGCGATGGTAGCCGCCCTGGACGCGCGCGAGCACGAGCCGGAATCGCACTCGAAAAGGGTCAGCGAGTACGCCGCGCATCTGGGCTCGATGTTGGGCGCCGAACCGGCCCTGCTGGAGGCCATACGGCGGGGGGCGATGCTGCACGACTTCGGATAAATCGGTGTTCCGGATAGGATTCTGCATGAACCTGGAAAACTCACTCAAGCCGAGTGGGCCGAAATGCGCAAGCACCCGCAAATTGGCTTTTGGATTTTGGACGGCATTGAGGTCCTTAAACCCGCTTCCCAAATCGTACTCACGCACCACGAATGTCTCGACGGCTCGGGCTACCCGGCCGGACTGAAGGGCGCGGCCATCCCCCTGGGCTCGCGCATCTTTTCGATTGTGGATTCTTTCGACGCCATGACTTCGGATCGTCCTTACCGCAAGGCCATGAGCTACGAGAGTGCGCGCCGGGAGATCGAACGCGGCTCGGGCCGGCAATACGACCCGGAAATCGTCCGGTGCTTCATGGCTGTGCCGGCAGGCGATTGGGCGTGCATGCGTGAGCGGACCATGGTCTCGCGCACGCGGCCGGATGCGGCATTTTTGAGGCTATTCAAGGCCGCCCAGGCTTGAGGTGGCCGGCATGCTGTTATGACGTGGGGTTAAGAACAGCCACAAACCCAAGATTGCGGTACAACTGCTTGTAATCCAGGCCGCAGCCTACGACGAAGTGATCCGGGATTTCAAAGCACCGGAATTCAACCGGCACTTGCACAATCCGGCGGGGAGTCCGGTCCAGCAGCGTGCAGATGGCCAGCGAATTGGGACCGCGCCCGGCCAGCGTCTGCAACAGATACCGCGCCGTGAAGCCCGTATCCACGATGTCTTCCACCAGCAGTACGTCTTCGTCTTCAATCCCTTCATCCAGGTCCTTGGCGATCCGCACCACGCCGGGCGCTCCGCGCCGGTTTGAGAAACTCGAGATGGCCAGAAAATCAATCTTGACCGGGATCGCGATCTCCCTCGCCAGAGCGGTGAGGAAAAACACCGACCCCTTGAGTACGCCGATCAGTTTCAGGTCCTTGCCCCGGTACCTGGCCGAGATTTCGGCGGCCACTTCGCCGATGCGCTGGTTCACTTGTTCTTCGGTGAACAGCACGCGCTCGATGTCGGGGATGGCGGGCTTGCTCATACACTCAGCGGCCGGTCGGTAATGCCGTATTTAAAAATAAGGTTCTGAAAATCTTTTTGATAAAAAACTTGGATATTAATATGCGGATAGATCTGCCGCAACAATTTTATCTTACGGTTTTTCTTGGTGACTAGCGATTGTTTCATGGTGGTCAGTTCCACATAGAGATCGAATTCCGGAAGGTAAAAATCCGGCGTGAAAGACTCCAGTACTTTTCCGTCCTTGTCCCATTGCAGCGGGAAACTGTGAGGCTCGTATTCCCATACGATGCGGTAGAAATCCAGCAGGTTGGCAAAGATCTGCTCGCTGGGATGATTGAAAACCACCGGCTTCAGCCGGGCCTTCCCGGGAGGATGGATGCCGTGGCGGCTCAATTGATAGCTGACTTGAAATTGGAGTTGCGCTTCGGCTGCCGGGCTCAGCAGTCCCTGCTCAGCCAGCCCTCGGGCCGCCGCCAGATTTTCGATAATCCCTGCTACTTGGTCGGGATCGAGGGACTCGGTGTTCAAGATCATATCGAACTGCGACAGCGGCGCCGTCGAGCGGCCGAACTTCTTGCGCCGCTCGGCGCGCCGGGCTGCGTTCATCTCCTGAAGGACGGCGCGCGCCGCGCTCCGTTCCAAACGCCGGTCCAGCATGATCATGCCCAGGCGGCGCGATTCCGGCGCTGTCAGATGTATGCGCACCAAATTGGGGAACTTGGCCAGGAGAAATTCCGCGTGATCGGCTGAGATCACCAGATGGTGTTCGGTGGCCAGCCGCGCCAGAATGGAGGCCACCATGTGCGGATAGGCCTTGTCGGGAAACGTGGCGCCCGGCCCGAATTCTTCATCCAGCAGGGCGCGCATACGGGGCTCGGTGATCAAATCAAAACGCAACCGCTGCGCCGCTAGCCGGGCCGCTTCGTCCACGCGGCAGCCGGGTTCGCCCGAAACCGTGACCAAGCCC
>CAYSBM010000266.1:0-4349 GCA_964429095.1 uncultured Solibacteraceae bacterium
GTTCTCGAACGTTTTTCCGACCTGGTTCAACATTTCTAGCAGAGAGGGTATCTGATGATTTCACGCCGCGATTTTTCACGCTGGAGCGCCGGGAGCGTTTTGCTCGCCGGGGTATCCAAGGCTTCGGCCACCCGTTTCGCTACCGTGGGTGTGGCCACGGAATGGAGCTTCGTGAGCGCCAAAAGGTACGCCGATCCTTTCAATGAAGTGGAACTCGACATCTTGTTCCGCGGGGCGGACACGGAATTGCGCGTGCCCGCCTACTGGGCGGGAGGCGGCGAGTGGCGCGTGCGGTTTGCGGCTCCGGCGGCGGGGCGTTACGAATACCGGACGGTTTGTTCGGATGCCTCGAATCCGGAGTTGCACGGCGTGCAGGGAATGGTCGAGGCTGCGCCGTATGAAGGATCGAATCAGTTGCTACGCCATGGGGCGGTGCGCGTGGCGGCTGACAAACGCCATTTTGAGCATGCCGACGGGACGCCCTTCTTTTGGCTGGGCGATACCTGGTGGATGGGGCTGTGCAAGCGGCTGGAGTGGCCCGGCGAGTTCGATCGTTTGCTCGCCGACCGGGTGAGCAAAGGCTTCACCGTCGTTCAGATCATTGCCGGCCTTTATCCCGATATGCCGCCCTTTGATCCGCGTGGGGCCAACGAGGCCGGATTCCCCTGGACCGGCGGCTACGGGCGCGTAAATCCCGCCTATTTCGATATGGCGGATCTGCGCATCACGCGGCTGGTGAGCCGCGGGCTGATGCCGTGCATTGCCGGCTGCTGGGGATATTTCCTGCCGTGGATGGGCGTCGAGAAGCTGAAGAAGCACTGGCGGTACCTGGTGGCGCGTTGGGGCGCTTACCCGGTTGTATGGTGCCTGGCGGGTGAAGGAACCATGCCCTACTATCTATCCAAGGACAAGGAGGGCGACTCCGCGCTACAGAGAAAGGGTTGGACTGAAATCGCGCGCTATGTGCGCTCGATTGACGGCTACCGCCGTCTGGTCAGCATTCATCCCAGCGCCAGCGCGCGCGACTGTGTGGAAGATCAGAGTGTGCTGGATTTCGAAATGCTCCAGACCGGCCATAGCGACCGGCAGAGCATTCCCGGCACCATCCGCCTGGTGCGGGAAGGCCGGCGGCGCGAACCTGCAATGCCGGTGGTGAATAGCGAGGTGTGCTACGAAGGGATCCTGGAAGCCAGCCGCGAGGAGATCCAGCGTTTCATGTTCTGGGCCTGTATGCTCAGCGGCGCCGCCGGCCATACCTATGGGGCCAACGGCATCTGGCAAGTGAACCGCCCCGGACAGCCGTTTGGTCCGTCGCCACACGGCCGCAGTTGGGGCGACCGTCCCTGGGAGGAAGCCATGCAGTTGCCGGGTTCGGGGCAGTTGGGGCTCGCCAAAGCTCTGCTGATGGAGTACCAGTGGTGGAAACTGGAGCCGCACCCGGAATGGGTGGAGCCGCATTGGAATGAGAAAGACTATGTGCTGCCGTTCGCAGCGGGCATCCCGGGCAAGCTGCGCATTCTGTTCTTACCAACCAAGTGGGATCCGCCGAAGGTGAAGATGCTCGAGGCGGGCCGGGCTTATCGCGCGTTCTTGTTCGACCCGCGCACCGGCCGGCGCAAGATGCTGGGCGAGGCGCTTGGCGACGCCAACGGGGACTGGCAAGTTCCCATCCCGCCAGCGCTAGCCGACTGGGTGCTGGTGTTGGAGGGCTGACTATCATGGTTGTCGCACCCGGCCAGACGATGTGTGGCGGCGGGCCTTCGCTTGCGGTCACGCCCAGCAGCCCCTGGTCCGGCCGGCCAGCGCACCAACATCGAAGTCTTTTCCCACGCCAATCCGCCAGCCATCGTTTGTGTGGAAGGGGAGCGCCGGTTTCACCGGCGTGTTGCACGCCGCGACTATAGCTGCCGGTTGCCGTCCGGCGGCCTACCGTACGACCCCTGCGGCGTGATTAATGAAAGTCAGGATCAGGCTAGGGAAGACGCCCAAAGCCAGCGTGCCCAGCACTGAGGCCCAGAGCACGAAGCGGATACCGGCCGGCTGGGGCGCCAGGTGCTCGACGGAAGCGGCGGGCTCGCGCATGTACATGATTACCAGAATCCGCAAATAGTAATAGGCTGCCACCGCGCTGGTGAGCAGGCCTAGAACAGTGCGCCACACCAGATGGGATTCGAGTGCCGCTTTAAAGACGTAGAATTTGGCGAAGAATCCACCGGTGAGCGGCACGCCGATCAGCGACAGCAGTAGGACGCTGAACAGGGCGGCGGTCAGGGGTTGGCGCCAAGCCAGGCCGGCGAGGTCATGAATATCCAGGTAGCGTTCACCTTCGCGGGAAAAATAGGTGACCACGGCGAACGCTCCCAAGTTCATCAATATGTAGGCCGCCATGTAGAACATAACCGCCGCGGTGCCTCCGGGCGAATTAGCCGCCACCGCCACCAGTACATAGCCGGCGTGAGCGACTGAACTGTAGGCCAGCAGGCGCTTGATATTGGTTTGCCACAGGGCTGCGAAGTTGCCCACGATCATGGTGGCCAGAGCCGAAAGCCAAACCACTGGCAGCCAGCGGTCTGATACTGGCTCGAATGCGGTGACGAAAATGCGCAGCAGCATGGCGAAGGCAGCCGCTTTCGGTCCAGCGGAGATGAAAGCCGCGGCTGGCGCGGGAGCCCCTTGGTAGACGTCCGGCGCCCAGGTTTGAAACGGCGCGACCGAGACTTTGAATGCCAGGCCCACCAGAATGAGAGCTGCGGCGGTCGCCAGCAGCGCGGGCGAAGGTGCTGCAAGCGGGTCCGCCAACACCCGGCGAATTTCGATCAGCCGGGTTGAACCGGTCGCGCCGTAAACCCACGCCACACCGTAAAGCAAGAATGCCGTGGCGAACGAACCTAGCAGAAAGTACTTGATCGCCGCCTCGTTGGCGCGGGGATCGTCGCGCAAGTAGCCGGCGAGCACGTACGTGGCGATGGAGGAGATCTCCAGGCCGATGAAGAGCACAATCAGTTCTGTGCCGGAGACCATGATGCACTGGCCCGCTACCGAGTACAGGATCAGCGCATAGTATTCGCCGCCATCGGCTCCCTCCCTCCGCAGATATTGCTGCGCCATAAGTACGGCCAGAATTCCCGCGATGATCAACAGCGTGCGGAAGAAGGCTGCAAAACCGTCCAGCACTACTGCCTGATGAAAGCCGAAACCGGGGTTGGCCCATACGCTCATCGAGGCCCACAGCGCCGCCAGTAAGCCCCCCACCGCGATCCAACCCAACGGCCGGGCCTCTCGCGTGCCGCGCAGGGCCTCGGCCACCAGGACGACAGTGGCTACAACAACCAGAATTATTTCGGGCAGGAGGCGCAAGACCTCGGCGGGCGAGGGAGCAAACCTAGCGATCATGGGCGGCCTCCCGGTGCAGGACGGGGCTGGGGCGTTTCAATTCAACGCGGTATTCGGCGCCGGATCTGACGCGGGCTAAGGTGACCGTGTTGGCGGCTCTGATGGGCGGCAGAAACGTTTGGGGACCAATACCCATCCACACCATCAGAGCGACCAGGGGCAAGATGGCGGCCCATTCGCGGCGGCCTAAATCGTAAATGTGGCACCGTACCGCTTCGGAAGCTTCGCCCAGGAACGCGCGCTGGTAAAGCCAGAGCATATAGCACGCCGAGAGGATCACCCCTATGGCGGCCCAAACGGTCCAGCGGAAATTCACCTGCGCGGTTCCTTGCAGCACCAGAAATTCGCCGACGAAGTTGTTCAGGGATGGCAGCCCGATGCTGGCCAGCATAGTAATCATGAAGACTGCGGCCAGGTTGGGGGCCGGCGTGGCCACACCGCCGTAATCAGCAGTTTCCAATGAATGGTGCCGCTCGTACAGATAGCCGACCAGCATGAACAGCGCGCCGGTGGAAATGCCGTGGTTCAGCATCTGGTAGACCGCTCCGTCCAATCCCATCCGGGTGAAGGAAAATATGCCCAGCACCACGAAGCCCAGATGGCTCACCGACGAGTAGGCGACCAGCTTCTTCATGTTCGGCTGCACCATCGCCACCAAGGCGCCATAGAGGATGCCGGTGATGGCCAGTGCGGCGATCCACCAAGCGTTTTCGCGCGAAGGCGTCGGGAACAGCGTCAAACAAAAACGAAGCAACCCGTAGGTCCCCATCTTCAGCATGACGCTGGCCAGCATCACGCTGCCTGCCGTGGGCGCTTCCACATGCGCGTCCGGCAGCCAGGTGTGCAACGGAAACAACGGAACCTTGATGGCGAAGGCGAAAAAGAAGGCCAAGAACAACCAGAATTCCTCGTTGCGGCTGAGCGTCAACTGGCCCGAGGAAAGAGCCTCCAGGATG
>CAYSBM010000266.1:4359-5214 GCA_964429095.1 uncultured Solibacteraceae bacterium
AACGTGCCGGCGGCGTTATAGACGTAGATGATCGCGGCCAGCATGAGCACTGAGCCGGCCATGGTGTAGAGAAAGAACTTGACTGCGGCATAGATCCGCCGCTCGTGGCCCCAAACGCCGATCAGGAAATACATGGGAACCAAGGACACTTCCCAGAAGACGTAGAACAGAAAAAGGTCCATGGCCACAAAGACGCCGATGAGACCAAATTCGAGCAACAACAGCAGGGCATGGAACTCTTTCACGCGCTTGTCGATGTGGCGCCAACTGATCAAGACGGCGATGGGCGTGAGCAGGGTGGCCAAAATCACCAGCCACAGGCTGACGCCGTCCACAGCCACGTGGTAGCGGATGTGAGGCGAGGCGATCCAAACTGCGTCGGTTACAAACTGAACGCTGTCCGGTTCCGCCGCAACGGGCCAGATCAGGCCGAGGGAAACCAGGAACGCGGCCAGCGCCAGCACCAGGGTGGTTACGCGGATGGCCTGCAACCTGTCTTTTGGTACCCACAGCAGGACCATGAAGCCGGCCATGGGAATCGCAAGCAGGGCAGAGAGTGTGTTCATCGCACGCCTCCCGCAAAGCCCGCAGCCAACAAGAGGAACAAGGCGCCTAAGACCACCCACACCGCATAATTCCGGATGTAGCCGGACTGAGGCAGGCGGATCAGGCTGCCGATCCCACGCGCCCATGCGCCCAGTCCATATACTGCGCCGTCAATCAAGCCCACATCGACGCCTTTCCAGAGCACTCGCTCGGAACCTCTCACCAAGGGACGCACAATTACAGCCGCGTACAGTTCATCCACGCGGTATTTATCCTTCCCCAGGCGGTAGAATCCGCCCAGCGAAACGG
>CAYSBM010000267.1:0-5188 GCA_964429095.1 uncultured Solibacteraceae bacterium
GGTGCGGCTACTGGATCACTTCCGCCGACCGCAAGGTGACTTTAGAACGGCACTACGACCGCATCGAGAATTATCATCATCCGCGCCACCTGATGCTCAACCTGCTGGCTCTGGAACGGTTGATCGCTGGGGGTGAGAAGATACTTTAGCCGGAGCAAGCCGGCTGGAAAAGGAGCGTTTGGTATGAAATTCGGAGTCAACCTGTTTATCTGGGCGCCGGCCTTCGACAAGTCCCACGCCCCGCTGCTGGAGGCAATCAAGGAACACGGCTTCGACGGCGTGGAAGTACCGTGCTTCCGAGCCGCGGATTTCGCTGCCGCTGACATCAGGCGGAGCGTGGAGGCTAACGGGCTGGAGTGCACGGTGTGCTCGGTTCTCCCGCAAGGATTCAGTCTGATCAGCCAAGATCCGGAGGTGCGTTCCAAAACCGTCACGCATCTGCGGGAATGCATCCAGGCGGCCGCTGAGGCAGGCGCGCGGGTGATCGCCGGCCCCCTCTACTCCCCGGTGGGCTTCTTTACCGGGCGCAGGAGGACCCCCGAGGAATGGAGATGGGCCGTGGAAGGCTATCACGCGCTCACCGGGACACTCGAACAGTACAAGGTCACGCTGGCCATCGAGCCACTGAACCGCTTCGAGACTTACTTCTTGAACACCGCTGAAGACGCCGCACGGCTGGCCGGAGAAGTGCATCACCCGAACTTCGGAATCTTGTTCGATACTTTCCATGCCAACATCGAGGAGAAGAGCATCCCCAACGGCTACCGCACGGCGGGCCCCTACCTCAAGCACGTGCACAGTTGTGAGAACGACCGCGGCATTCCGGGCACTGGACACATCGACTGGATCGGCGTGTTCCAGGCATTGAGAGATATCCGCTACGACGGCTGGGTCACGATCGAGAGCTTCGGTTTCGCTCTCGGCGAACTGTCGGCCGCAGCTTCCATCTGGCGCGATATCGCGCCGTCGCCCGAGGCGATCGCTTTTGAAGGCGTCAAGTTCCTGAAAAAACATCTGTCGTAGAAGGATGAGACCATGCGCAAACTGTTACTCATTGCTGTGATGGCGGCGGCCTGTTGGGCTGCGGCGCCTGCCAAAGTTGTGCTGGTCGCCGGCAAGCCTAGCCACGGGCCCGGCGCTCATGAGCACAACGCCGGCGTCCTGCTGCTGGAGAAATTTCTCCACCAGAACAAGGGTGTGAGGCCGGTGGCTGTGCTCAACGGCTGGCCGCAGGATGCTTCGGTATTCGACGGTGCAGCAGCCATCGTGCTCTATATGGACGGCGGCGCGCACCATCCGCTGCTGGAAGATGACCGCATGGCATTGTTAGGAAATCTCGCCAGCCGGGGTGTGGGCTTGGTGTTTCTACACTATACGTTGGAGGTTCCCAAGGAGAAGGGCGGCACCCAGTTTCTGCAATGGATCGGCGGCTACTACGAGCGGCCGTATTCGGTGAATCCCATGAATGACGCCGAGCTGGTGCAGGCTTCGCCGTCGCACCCCATTTCGCGCGGATGGAAGAGCTTCCGGCTGAGGGACGAATGGTACTACCGCATCCGCTTCGACCCGTCCGGCAAGAGCTTTTCGCCGATTCTGACTACCATGCTGCCCAAAGACGCGCCAAACAAGGAGACCGTCGCCTGGGCCGTAGAGCGCCAAGACGGCGGGCGCGGCTTCGGTTTCACCGGCGGACACTTCCACTCCAACTGGGGCGTGTTGGAGTTCCGGAGGCTGCTGGTGAACGCCATTCTTTGGACGGCGAAGGCCGAGGTGCCGCGCCATGGTGCGCGATGCGATCTTACCCCGGGCGATCTGGAGCGGAATCTGGACCCGAAGGACAAGAAATAGCGCTTCTGGGCCAGTCCGCAGCCTGCGCCGCTATCAGGCAAGCCCGGCTATCTCACCCGCCGATGGCGTACATGGGCCGTGGCGGGGGCACAAAACGCGCGGTGTTGATTAGATGGCCTTCCCATTTCTTCCGCACCGTGGCGCGCACGGTGGCGGCGATCTCCTCGTCGGTGGCGCCGTTGCGCAGCGCACCCAGCAGGTCGGCCTCCTCGGTGGCGAATAGACAATAGCGGAGTTTGCCGTCCGCAGTGAGGCGGATGCGGTTGCAGTCATCGCAGAAAGGCCGGCTGACTGAAGCGATGAAGCCGACCCGCCCGCCACCGTCCCTATAACGATACCCGGCAGCCGGCGCTTGCGGGTGGTCTGGAGCCGTGGGCTCCAGCGGGCAGATTTCCCGCGAAAGGACCTTCAGGATTTCCGAGGCGGTGAGCACGCGGGAATTGTCCCAAAGGCCCTGCGCGTCCAGCGGCATAAACTCGATAAATCGGACTTCGTAGCCGTGCTCCCGCCCGAAGCGAGCCAGCGGCACGATGTCCGGTTCGCTCAGGCCCTTCACTGCGACAGCGTTGATCTTGATGGGCTTGAAGCCGAGACGCTTGGCCTCGGCCAAGCCCTCCAGGACCCGCCCCAGCCCGTCGTAACGCGCGATGCTCGCAAAACGGCCGGCATCTACCGTATCCAAATGCACGTTCAGGCGCCTCAGGCCGGCCGTATACAACGTTTCGGCTTGTTCGGCAAGAAGAATGCCGTTGGTGGTGAGCGCGAGGTCTGTGATGCCGGTGATGGACCGCAGCATGGCGACCAGCCCGGCGAGTCCTTTGCGCAGAAGCGGCTCGCCCCCCGTCACACGGACTTTGCTGATTCCCAAGCGCACGGCGATGCGCACGACACGCGTGATTTCATCGAAGCTCAAGATCTGCTGGCGAGGAAGGAAGCGTGCCTCGTATTCCGGCATGCAGAAAAAGCAGCGAATGTTGCAGCGGTCCGTGACGCTGACGCGCAGGTTATCGTGCCGCCGGCCAAATGTGTCGCGCAACCCGGCTCCGGGCGTCATAACGGTTACCGGGCGGTGACGGCCAGCATGCGCTCCAGCGGGACCAGGGCGCGCCGGATAGTGTCATCCGGGATCTCGACCCGCGGGCTGAGCGTCAACAGCGCGTCGCGCAGCTTTTCCAGCGTATTGCGCTTCATGTAAGGGCACTCGCTGCAATTACACTCTTCGTTGGCGATGAAGTGGAAGCGCTTGGCCGGGGCCACTCGCCTCAACGAGTGCGCCACGCCGCTTTCGGTGACCACAATAATGTCGCGGGCGGCGGGTTTGGCGCACCACTGGATGATGGCGCTGGTGGAGCCGACGAAATCCGCCCTGTCCAGGACGCCGGAAGGGCACTCCGGGTGCGCGGCTACTTTCGCCTGGGGAAACTGGCTCAGCGCCTCCAGAAGGCGCCTCTCGGTGAAAGTCGCATGGACCACGCACGTGCCTTGCCAGAGTTTGAGATTCGTGCGGCCGGTCTGCCGCTTGACCCAGGCGCCCAGATTGCGGTCCGGCAAAAACAACACTTCCCGGCCGGCGGGAATCGAGTTCACCACTTCAACGGCATTGCGTGAGGTGCAAAGGATGTCGCTTTCAGCTTTCACTTCCACCGAAGTGTTGATGTAGCTGACGATGACGTCATCGGGATGCGCCCGCCGGTAAGCCCGCACTTGCGCGGCCGTGCAGGCCTCCACCAGGCTGCAGCTTGCTTCACGGTCCGGCACGATGACGATTTTTTGGGGGCTGAGCACCTTAGCCGTCTCGGCCATAAACCAGACGCCGCAAAATGCAATGACCTCGCCATCCATCTCACGGGCTTTGCGGGACAGCTCGAGGCTGTCACCTACCGCATCGGCCAGGTCCTGAATCTCCGGCTCCTGGTAGTGGTGCGCCAGGATGACGGCATGGCGCTGGCGTTTTAGGGTGAGAATCTCCTCCGCAATGTCAACCGCGATTGGCATCAGGCGCCCTTGTGACTTTATTGTAACAGGCGGGGCCGCCCGGTTTGCCAGGACTCGTCGCTGGACGTTAGAATAAACCTTTCCCGTCGAACGCCTCCCCTGGCTGTTCCCCATTCTTGGTTTAACGCCAGCGGGGATGCCACGGGCGTGATTGCGCATGATTCAATCCGAACGACTCTTGCTAAGCGGCGACGAAGCCGTGGCGCTGGCCGCCTGGCATGCCGGCGTCGCGCTGGGAACCGGTTACCCGGGGACACCTTCCACCGAGATTCTGGAACACTTCGCCGCGCTCGGCGGACGAGCGCAGTGGGCGCCGAACGAAAAGGTGGCGCTCGAGGTGGCCATCGGCGCTTCGTTCGGCGGCGCGCGCGCCTTGGCCACCATGAAGCACGTTGGTCTGAACGTCGCCGCCGATCCTTTGTTCACGGTGGCCTACACGGGCGCCGGCGGCGCGCTGGTAGTCGTCTCCGCCGATGACCCAGGCATGTGGTCGAGCCAAAATGAGCAAGACAACCGGCGCTACGCCCAAGCCGCCGGAATGCCTATGTTCGAGCCCGCGGATTCGCAAGAAGCTTACGATTTCACGCTCGCAGCCGTCGAAGTAAGCGAGCGCTGGCGCATCCCCGTGCTCTTGCGCATGACCACGCGCGTTTGCCACTCCAAGACCGTAGTGCGCCCGGAGGGCCGCGTTGCCGCGCCCCCGGAGCCCGGATTTTGCCGCGACATCCGCAGCCGTGTCATGATCCCGGCGTATGCGCGCCCTGCCCACAAGCGCTTACGGGAGAAACTGGCTGCCATTGAGGAGTGGAATGAGACTTCCGGCCCGGTGGTGGAACACGCCGGCGGGAGGGACTTGGGCATTGTCACCTCGGGCGTCTCTTACATGCATGTGCGGGAGGCTGCGCCGGAGGCTTCCGTGCTCAAGCTGGGCATGACGCACCCGGCGCCGGCTGGGCGCGTGCGGCGGTTTGCGGCGCAAGTCAAGCGCCTCGTGGCGGTCGAGGAAGGGGACCCGTACCTGTTCGAGACGCTGCGAGCCGCGGGTATTCCGGTCGAAGGGCGGCCGGAGATGTACCGTTTCGGGGAACTGAACGTGGCCCGGGTGCGGCGCATCCTCAGCGGCAGCACAGAGGCCGAACCTGCTCCCGCTGCCGGCACCCCGCCGCAGTTGTGCCCGGGCTGTCCCCACCGCAACGTGTTCATCTCCTTACGCAACCTAAACTGCATTGTTTCAGGCGACATCGGCTGTTATTCGTTAGGTGTTTTGCCGCCTTTCGAGGCCATGGACTCGCTGGTGTGCATGGGCGCCGCCATCGGCGTCGGCCTGGGGCTCCGGCACGTACTG
>CAYSBM010000268.1:0-4672 GCA_964429095.1 uncultured Solibacteraceae bacterium
GTGATCAACGGCTACAGCGAGCTATTGCTCAAGCGCGAGGTTCTGGAAGCGGATGGGCGGGCCGCCTTGCAGGAGATCTTGCAGGCGGCGGAAGCGGCGGGCGCGCTAACGCGCCGCCTGCTGGCTTTTGGCCGCAAGCAGATCATGCAGCCCAAGCTGCTGGATATTAACCAGGTGGTGGAAGAGATCCGCCCCATACTGAAGGGCATGCTGGGCGAAGATGTTCAACTGGTAACTTTGCTGGGTTCCGATCTGGGTTTGGTAAAGGTAGATCCGGGCCAAATCCAACAAGTGAGCCTCCATCTCGCCGCCAACGCGCGCGACGCCATGCCTTTCGGCGGCAAGCTCCTGATTGAAACGGTGGCCGCCACGGTGGGAGTGGGCGGAACGGTTAGGGAGGCTGGAATCCCCACCGGCGAGTACATTGTGCTCACGGTAAGCGACACCGGTTACGGCATGGACCGTGAGACGCTGCGCCACCTGTTTGAGCCGTTTTTCACCACCAAAGAACCGGCAACCGGAATCGGGCTGGGCCTTTCGGTGGTGCATGGGATCGTGCAGCAGAGCGGAGGCCATATTTCAGTCTCCAGCGAACCAGGCTTGGGCACCAGCTTCCGCATTTACCTCCCGCGCATAGCGGCCGCCGCCGTATCAATCGAGGCGGGAGGCCGAACGTCCCCCGCCACAGGAGGTGAGACGCTGTTGATTGCCGAGGACAATGCCGCGGTACGGCACTTGGCGGCGCTACTGTTGCGCGAGCAAGGTTACCAAGTCATCGAGGCGGCCGACGGACAAGAGGCCATGGCGGCGGTGGCCGACCCGGGCCGAAAAATCGACCTGATGATTGTGGATGTAGTGATGCCGGGCATGTCGAGTGTGGAGCTGATCGAGCAGGCGAGGACCGTCCGGCCGGGCCTGAAGCTCCTGGTGATGTCCGGCCACCCCAACCAGGCGGCCATTTCGCAGAAGATCGCCGCCCTAGGCGTGGCAGACCTGGAAAAGCCTTTCGATGCTTCGACGCTGGCGGCCAAAGTGCGCGAAGCGCTCAGCTAGCCGGGAGGCAAGTCTTACTAAACTGATGGTGATGCGCCTGGCGGTGTTGTGGTTTGCCTTGGCTCCAGCGTCAGTCTGGGCCGGTGAGATCCGCGGCCGAGTGGCCGATGCTCAGGGAGGCGAACCGCTAGCGCGCGTAGAAGTCCGGCTCGAGGGCGCCGAGCGCCGCACAGTGACGGATGCGCGAGGAATTTTCACCTTTGGCAGCCTCGCCGCGGGCACTTACGTATTGGAAGTCTTCACGGTTGGCTATCGCCCCCTCCGCCAGCGTTTCCTGCTTGGCGAAGGGGAACAAAAAGAGTTCGACGTAGCGCTGAGCCCGGTGACACTACGACGGGCCGAACGCGTGGAAGTTACGGCCGGCCCCTTCGAAGCCGTGGAACCGTCCAGGCCCGCGGAGTTGAGCCTGTCGGGCGGCGAGATGAAGAACCTGGCGAGCGTGCTGGCCGACGATCCGTTGCGAGCTGTGCAGGCCCTGCCAGGAGTGGCATCCAACGACGATTTCGATGCCCGTTTCGCGCTGCGCGGCGCCGAGTACCGCCGCCTGGGCCTCTATTTGGACGGCGTGCTGTTGCACGCACCGTTCCACATGGTGGCGGGCGAGCCAGCCAGCGGTTCGTTGACCAGTTTGAACGGGGAAGCGCTGGAAGCCATCACTTTATATACGGCGGCGTTCCCGGCCAGCTATGAAGACCGCACGGCTGGAGTGCTGGCCGTGGAATCGCGGGAGGGAAGCCGGCGGCACTCTTCAGCCCGTTTTATGGCCAGCGCCTCAAACGCCGGCGCCTCGGCCGAGGGGCCCCTGGGATCAGCAGGGCGCGGCTCCTGGCTGGCCAGCGCGCGCAAGAGCTATTTGCAATACCTGATCCGACGCACTGCGAGCGACGCCACGCTGGCCTTCGGATTCACCGACGGACAGGTGCGCTTGGCTTACGATATCACCAACAGTCACAATCTGGCGTTGTTGGTCAACGAAGGTTACTCCGGCTTAGACCGCACCGAGGTTAGAAACCGGTTGGGCGGCAACTCGGTGATGACCAGCGGCTACCACCTGAGCAACACGATACTGTGCTGGCGGTGGGCGCTCCCTGCCAACTTGGTAGTCAAGCACCGCGCAGCCTACATCCGTGAGCGCTTTGAAAACGGCAACCGCGAAGATTTTACGCTGGCTGCCGGAATGTACCGGGAGTGGGCCGCGGGCGGGGACGCGGTCTGGAACTGGTCGCCCCAGGCCGTGCTTGAAGCCGGATGGGACGCGCGCCGGCCGGGTGAGGACGGCTACTCGAACCGGTATCAGTACAACCCGTTCGCTGTGCGCCGCCTGGAAGAATATTCCGGCACGGCCATCCAAACGGGTGGTTACGCACAACAAACCTGGAGCCCCTTCTCGGGGCGCCTGGTGGTTTCGGCCGGGATGCGCTGGGACCGGCATTCTCTGAACCAGATACAGGCCGTCTCTCCCCGTGCCTCGTTGGCCGTCCGGCTCGGGCGCGCCACGCGCTGGCAGATGGGCTGGGGGCAACACGTGCAGTACCCCGAGCTGGCCGTGCTCACCTCGCGCGTAGGCTCGTCACGGCTGCTGCCCGAACGCGCCACGCATTTCCTGATGGCCGTCGAACAACGGCTGGACGAGCGCACGCGTCTGCGCCTGGAACTCTACGAACGCCAGGATCGCGACTTGTTATGGCGTTCCTGGTACGAACCGCGCCTTATCGGCGGCAAAGTCTTCAATCCACCGGCCGATGACCCTTATCAGAACGCCTTGCGCGGATACGCCCGTGGAATGGAGATCTTTATTCAGAGGCGGAGCGCAAACCGCCTGAGCGGCTGGGTGTCCTACGCTTACGGTCGCGCGCGCCTGCGGGACGGCGTTACGCAAGCAAGGTTCTGGGCCGACCAGGACCAGCGGCACGGCGTCAACCTATATTCGAGTTACCGCCTGCGGCCCACGGTGAACCTCAGCCTGCGATGGGTTTATGGCAGCGGCTTCCCCATCCCTGGCTTTCTGCGGCGGCAGGGATCCAGTTACTACCTGGCCGACACGCGCAATGCGGTGCGGCTGGAAGCCTATCAGCGCGCCGACGTGCGGGTAAACAAGTCGTTCCATCTGGGGCGCGTGGGCTTGACACTCTACGGAGAGGTCATCAACGTATTCAACCGGACCAATTACCGTTTTGATGCCTTTAACGGCTACAACTCACGGACTGCGCAGGCTTCCGTAACGCTCGACAAGATGTTCCCCATCGTGCCTTCGGCGGGAATCGTCATGGAATGGGAGAGCCTCCAGCGGGGGCGCTGATGCGGGAGGTTTTCAAGGGTGGCCGGACGGTTTGTCCGGCATATGGGCGGCCCTAGACTGCCCGCTGGCCCCGGGCTGGCTGTACTGCACGGTAAGCGAGATACGGCGGTTGGAAGCATCTTCCGGATCGTCGGGTTTCCGCAGACGTTGATCAGCGAAGCCGCGCACCTGGGAGACTTGGCCGGGTCTTAGGCCGTGAGCCTGCAACAAGCGGCGGGCGGCAATCGCCCGGGCCACGGAAAGTTCCCAGTTACTGTATTTGTTGTCGGCGGCGAAGGGCCGTGTGTCGGTATGCCCTTCGATGAGGATGCGGTTGGGCAGCTTACCCAATTCCTCGGCCAGGCGGGTGAGCATTTCCGCGCCCGCCCCGCTGGGGTTGGAACTGCCGGTCTCAAAGAAAGTTCCGGTCTCGGTTTCCAGCAGTTCGATGCGCAGGCCTTCGCCGGTCACCGTCATTTCCACCTGATCTTTCATGGCGGCCAGTTGAGGAGCACGGCTGATGGCTTTCTCGAGTTCCTCCTTGAGATGTGGCATGTCGTCTTTGCCAATCAGCAGACCGTCTCCGCTCCCGCTCTGGCCGCTGCCCACCTGCTTGCCTTTACCACTGGGGTCGCGGAAATAGCCGCCAACGGCTTGCTGGATTTCCTTGCTGGAATTCATCAGCCAGAGCACGATGAACAGCGCCATCATAGCGGTTACGAAATCGGCATAGGCTACCTTCCAGGCGCCGCCGTGGTGGCCTCCGTGGCCGCCTTTGATCTTCTTGATCATCACCGGTGGAGCAGCAGAGTTGGGAACCGGATATGACTCGCTCATGATGCGGTCTCGCTATGCGGATGGCGGAGCGGCGGCTGCGCCGCCCTTACAGACTGTTTCCAATTCCTGAAAGGAGGGGCGTACGTGTGCGGGAATAGCCCGCCGGCCGAATTCGAGCGCCAGTAAAGGCGTGGTGCCTTTGACGAAGCTGGTAAGGATGGTACGCAATACCGTCAGGTACGCATTCCGCTCTTCATTGCGCTTGGCAAGGCTTCCGGCCAGCGGACCCAGCAACCCGTAGCACAGCAGAATGCCGAGGAAGGTGCCCACAAGCGCCGCCGCTACCTTGTGCCCGATCTCTTCCGGCGGCCCGCCCAGAGCGCCCATGGTGATGACCACGCCGAGCACCGCCGCCACAATGCCGAGCCCCGGCAGCGAGTCCGCCACGGTGGTCAGCGCCGCCACGGCCTGGCTTTCGTGATGGTGGTGGACCTCGAGGTCAGTCTCCATCATCTGGTCCAAGTCCAGCGGAGCTACCGCCCCCGTAAGAGCCATGCGCACCGC
>CAYSBM010000268.1:4682-5162 GCA_964429095.1 uncultured Solibacteraceae bacterium
AAACTGGGGGTGCTTGGAAAAGATCTGGCTCTTGGCGGGGGCCTCGACGTCTGGTTCCAGCGCCATGAGCCCGTTCTTGCGGGCCTGGTTGAACAGATCATAGAGCATCTTCATGGTGTTCAGGTATAGCTGTTTGCTATAGCCCGAGGCGCCGAATACGCTGGATAACCCCTTGAAAATCTTCGACAACAGGTGCGGCGGATTGGCCACGAGCAGCGTGCCCAGGGCGGCGCCGACGATAATCACCAGTTCGGCGGGCTGCAACAGTACGGCGAGCTTGCCGTGTTCCAACAAGTAACCGCCGATAACGGCGCTAAATACCACCACGATTCCGATAATCGCAAACATAGAGTCTTGAATCCGGTTTTCAGATTCCGCGAGCGGGCTTACCGGAAAGCGTCACACGGTTGCCCCCTTGCGCTTTGCTGCGCGCCAGCATTTCACCGGCGCGGGCCAGCAGCGCCTCCACCGTATCCCCGT
>CAYSBM010000269.1:0-2070 GCA_964429095.1 uncultured Solibacteraceae bacterium
ATTGAAAAGGCGCAAAAGGAAAAGAGGTAGCTCCCGGAAATGACCATCTTGGGAATTGGCGGGTTGCTGAACGATCCCGCTGCGGCAATCTTGATAGACGGACGCGTGGCGGCGGCCGTCGAGCAGAAGAAACTTGCCCGGCATCTCCGGCCTGGCGAACTGCCTTCGGCCGCTATCGCGGAGTGTCTGCGCCTGGCCGGAGCCGGGCCTGGCCAGGTGGATTGCGTGGCCATCGTCCGGCCCTTTGCGGCGGGGCCGGAGACTGCGCTGCATCTGGAACTGCGCGCGGAATTTCCATCCAGCCAGATCATCGTGGTGGAGCATCACAGGGCGCACGCCGCTTCGGCTTACTTTGCGGCGCCGTTCGAGCGGGCCACGGTGCTTACGCTGGTCCGCGCGGGAGACTTCCGCTGCGGCGCACGCTGGCGCGCTGCGGGCAACACGCTGCAAATCGAACGCGAACTCTATTATCCGGATTCGCTCGGCGAATTGTACGGCCGGGTCACCGAACTGCTGGGATTCGAGCCCAATGCCGATGAACACAAGGTGCAGTGGCTGTCGGCTTTTGGCGACGGCAGTCTGAGTGGCTTGTTCGAAGACATGATTCTGACCGGCAACGGGGATTGGCCGCGGCTCGACCGAAGCTATTTTGACGCCGAGCGCGTCGGCCGCGGCGGTTTCAGTTCGCGCTTCTATCAAAAGCTGGGGATCGAGGACCGGGCGCCCGTTCCGGAAGAGCGCCGTGCGGCGGTGGCGCACGCGCTCGAAAGCGCCATTGAGCAGGCGGTGCTGGCCATGGCCGGCAGCGGCGAGAACCTTGCTCTGGCAGGTGGGCTGGCGTTGAACGCGCTATTGGTCGCCGCCCTGGAACGCTCCGGACGGTGGCAGAACGTTTTTGTGCAACCCGCCGCCGGAAACTCCGGCACCGCTCTCGGCGCTGTGCTGCATGTTTGGCACAGCGTCTACGGCCGCACCGAACGCTACGGGCTGGGTGATTTCTGCCTGGGACCCAGCTTCAGCGCTGAGGCCATCAAGCAGGTGCTCGAAAACTGCAAGCTCCGTTTCCGGTATCTGCTCACCACCGGCGAGTTGATTGATACCGCCGTGAGCGAGTTGAACGACTTGAAAATTGTGGCCTGGATGCACGGACGCATGGAGTTCGGCGCGCGCGCCCTAGGCAACCGCAGCATCCTCGCTTCTCCGCTTAACCCCTACTCGACCGAGAACCTCAATGTATATATCAAGCGCCGTGAACCGTTCCGGAAGTTCGCGGCCTCAGTGCCCGAGGAGTTGGCCGGTGAGTATTTCGAGGTAGGACCTAATGCCCGTTTTCTCACCACCGTGGGCAGAGTCCGCCCGGAGCACCGGCGGACCTTTGAGAGCGCTTTGCTGGGCGGGGACATGATCCGCGTGCACACGGTCTCGCGCCAGGACAATCCGCTTTACTGGCAGCTCTTGCACGCAATGGGGAAGGCCTCTGGGTTGCCGGTGCTTTACAACACTTCTTTCAATTTGTTCGGCGATCCGCTGGTGTGCACGCCGCGCGACGCGGTCCGCAGTTTTTACTCCTCGGGCATAGACTCCATGTTTGTGGGCAATTTCCTGCTGGAGAAATAGCGTGCAGATTTCACGGCGGGCCTTTCTGGCCTCGGCCCTGGAGCGGTCTGCGATACGGCGTTTTCAGCTCTCGGTTTCGCCGGAGGCGCGGATTGCCGAGCCGGATCTGCCCGCAGCGGCCCAGGCCGCCGGCGTGAGCGACGTCTGGATCGGCGCTTATCTTTACGGGCACTGGTACTATCCTCCAGAGCGGATTGCCGCCGAGCGCCAGGCGTGGGAGCGCGCGGGTTTCCGCGCCCACGTCATACAGGTGCCGCTTGGTCATCCTGGTGATTCTCTGGGCTCGGTAAGCGGCCAGCCGCCGCTGACCCCTCCCGGCCACTGGAAGCCAGGGGTGGATTCCGACGGCAAGCGCTTCTGGGGTACATCGTTGCACGAGCCCGCCGCCGCAGAGAACGCCCTGGCCATCAGCCGCATCGCCGCTCTGGGGGTGCGCCGCGCATTTCTGGATGA
>CAYSBM010000269.1:2080-3594 GCA_964429095.1 uncultured Solibacteraceae bacterium
GCGGCCAGTTGATCGACGCGGTGCGCGCGCGCCGGCTTGACGCAGTGCTACGCAACTGGGTGGAGTACACCTGCGGCCAACTGACCCAGTGCTTCCGCACCATTCAAAAGGCGGCTGGCGGGCTCGCATTGGGCATCATGGTGATGTATCTGGGATCGGAGAAGGCCGGCATCCGGCTCGAGGATTACCGCGGCGCTGGGTTCCGCGTCGGCGAGCTGATGTTCGACGACCGGTCGTTCAGTCCCGTGAAGGGCAAGACCGACGAGTTGTTCAGCGCTCTTTTCCACCGCCGCTTCACTGCGCCCGAGCGCGCTTACAGTGAAACCACGGCTTTTCCCGCCGACCGGCTCTCGGCCCGCAATATGGCGGCCAAGCTGGTGATATCGACGCTTGCCGACGTGCGCAACACCATGTTTATGAGCGGTCTGAAGCCATTTCCGCTCGCGCATTGGGAAACGTTGGGGCCCGCCATGCGGAAGCAGGCGGCGATCCACGCGCGCGTGGCTGGGTACGCTCCGCGAGGGCCATTCAAACACTGGTGGGGGACCGCCGCGCGCTACGTTGGCGATGATAAACCGTACAGCCTGTTTCTGGCCTCCGGCGTGCCCTTTGAGGTGTGCCATGAACCGCCGCGCGAAGGTTGGACGTTTCTCTCTGATGCGGACGCCGGTTCGATGCGCCCGCCGGTGGAGGCTGTGACGCGGAGCACGCTGCCGGAGACTCTGGGTAGCCTGTTTGCTTTCAAGCGCCGCATACGCACTCAGCTTGAGAACGTTCCCTTTATCGAAGACGACAAGCCGGCGGTCTGCTCGTGGCTGCCTGGCGCCCGGCGTGTGTTGCTATGGAATCTGGCTGAAAGCAAGGAGACGTTCTCGCTTTTCTACCGTGGAACCAGGCGCCCGGTGGCGGCGGACGCACTGGAGCTGGTGGAAGTTGCGCTGTGAGCGGCGGCAGCCTCAGCCGGCGCTTCCCATCTTGATAAGTTGCTCGGCGTGCCGCAACGCTTCCGGGGTGAGCTTCTCGCCGGAGAGCATGCGCCCGATTTCGCGTACGCGCGCCGCTGCGTCCAGCTCTTCGATCGTGGCCGAGGTGCGCCCCCCTGATTCGCGTTTTTCGACGCGGTAGTGATGGTCGGCGAAGGCGGCCATTTGCGCCAGATGTGTGACGCATAGCACCTGGTCTGAGGCGGCGAGCTGTTTCAGACGCCGCCCGACGATTTCCGCGACACGCCCGCCGATGCCGGCGTCCACTTCGTCGAAGACCAATGTGCGCGCGCCGTCGTGGCGCTTCTCGGATCGTTGGTGCGCGGCGGCGGAGACGATGGTTTTCAGGGCCAGCGCGATACGCGAGATCTCGCCGCCACTGGCGATTTTCTCGATGGAGCGCGGCTCCTCACCCGCGTTGGGCGACACCAGAAAACTCACCGCGTCAGCGCCGTGAGCGCTCCAGTTGGCTTCCTTGATTTCCACCCGGAAAAAGCTGCCGGGCATCGCCAGAGTGGCCAGTTCCCTCTC
>CAYSBM010000269.1:3604-5142 GCA_964429095.1 uncultured Solibacteraceae bacterium
CCAGCTTCCCGTCCAGCCTGCGCGCGGCCTGGCGCCGCCGGCAGGCAAGCTGCTGGGCCAGTTCCCGGTACTGGCCGGCTAACTGCTCGCGCTCCAGGCGCAACTGCTCGCGGCGCTGGTCGGCCGATTCGGCGGCCTCCAGGTTGGCCTTGACCTGCTCCAGGTACGCCAGGATTTCTTCCGTGCTGCGGCCGTACTTGCGTTTCAGCCGGCCGATCAAGGCCAGCCGCGCCTCGATCTCTTCCAGGCGGTTCGGGTCCGCCTCCAGGCGGGCCAGGTAGTCGCGCAGGGTGTGGGATGCTTCATCGATGGCAATTTCGGCCGGCCGGAGCATCTCCAACGTTTCGGCGAGTGTGGGGTCGATGCGGCAGATTTCCTCCAGCCGGCGAATGGAGGCGCGTAAGGCGGCGGCGGATGATTCCGGCGCTTCGTAAAGAGCTTCGTAGGCGCCACGCGCCGCCTCTTCGATTCGCGCCACGTTCTGCAACACGCGACGCTCCTGCTCGAGGGCCTGGTCTTCGCCGGGCGTGAGTGAGGCGGCTTCAATCTCGCGCCGCTGGAAGCTCCACAAATCCGCCAGCCGCAGGCGTTCCTGTTCGGCTTTCTCCAGCGCCTCCAGTTCGGCCTGGCACTGCCGCCAACGTGCGTAGACGCCGGCGACTTGCTCCAGGACTTCCCTGTGGCCGCCGTAGTCGTCCAAAAGTTCCCGCTGAGCTTCCTCGCTGAAAAGCCGCTGTTGATCGTGCTGGCCGTGTATGTCAGCCAGATGCGGTGCGATCTCCCGCAGCAACGCCGCCGTCACCGGTCGGTTGGAGACGAACGCCCGGCTCTTGCCGCTGGCGAACACCTCCCTTTCCACCAGCAATTCGCCGTCCTCGCATTCCAGTCCGGCTTGCTCCAGCACCTGGCTCAACGCCCGGCTTTGCGGCGCCTCAAAGATTCCGGAAACGCGCGCGCGTTCCTCGCCTGTGCGGACGCTTTCAGCCGAGGCCCGCCCGCCCAACAACAAGCCCAGTGCGTCTACTACGATGGACTTGCCGCTGCCGGTTTCGCCCGTCAGCAGGTTCAACCCTGCGTGGAAGCGCACCCGGAGCTGTTCGATGACGGCGTAGTTCTCAATCACCAGCTCGACCAGCATTCCTCGAAATTATACGAGGTTTGCGGCCGCCGCCGTCCAGGCGGCTCCGCGCGCCGTCCTGAGCAGCAGAGAGGCAATTAGCGGCGGCGCGGCTCCGCAGTGCAATATGATAGAAGTTCAAGCGAAAGGAGCCGATTTGATTTCGCATTCCGTGATGGCCTTCTGGTTGCAGATGAATATGTGGGAAATGGTCAGCCGCGCCAAGCCGATTCCCATGGCTGTAATGGCCTTCCTGCTGGCATTCTCGCTCTTGAGCTGGGCCATCATTTTCGGCAAGTGGAACGCATTCCGCCATGCCCGTCAAGCCAACCTGCATTTCATACGTGCGTTCCGCAAGGCGGCGACGCTGGAAGCGGTGGCGGTGGCCGCCGAACAGTTCCGCGTTTCGCCACTGGTTGCG
>CAYSBM010000270.1:0-5138 GCA_964429095.1 uncultured Solibacteraceae bacterium
AGGTGCGACGCGGTGTCGAGCGTAACCCTTTGGACCAGCTCCGCGCCGCGCGCCCGCAGCCGCCGGCCGCGCGGCGCGGATGCTTCGTAGAAAGGCGCGAGGACCGGGCGCCGGGAGGCGCGGGGGAAATTGACCTTATCGCCTGGGACGGAGAGACGCTGGTGATGGTGGAAGTGAAAACGCTCACCACCACCGAGTATTCCTCGCCGGAACGCGCCATCGACCCGCACAAACTGCGCAGCTTGTTTGACACAGCGGCCTCCTACCGGCGCCGCGCCGGACTGGGGTGGGACCGGGTTCGCTTTGACACGGTCAGCGTGTTGCTAAGCATCCCGGTTGAAATCACCTTGCGCCGCGACGCCTTCCACCCCCATCAAGACACCTGGCGCACCAGACACGGATCCGCAAAAGCGTAATACAATGTGCAAGAATTGAATTTCCGAAAAGGACTTCTTAGGTTTGCCTGAACTTCGCCGAGATCCTATCACCGGCCGGTGGGTCATCATTTCAACCGAAGTTGCGCGGCGTCCGAGCGATTTCGTCCAGGACCACGTCGTGGCGCGAGGCGACCCGCACTGCCCCTTTTGCGGCGGACAGGAAAGCCGCACGCCGCCGGAAGTGTTAGCTTATCGGGAAGGCGGGGGGGCCAACCAACCCGGCTGGCGTTTGCGCGTCGTGCCGAATAAGTATCCCGCCTTGCGGGTGGAAGGCGAATTCCAGCGCCAGGGCGAAGGAATCTACGACCGCATGAGCGGAATCGGCGCTCATGAGGTGATCATCGAAACGCCGGAGCACGTCGTCAACCAGGCTGAATTGCCGGAGAGCCGGATCGAAGATATCTTTTGGGCTTACCGGGATCGCATCCTGGACCTGCGCAAAGACAGGCGGCTGCGATTTATTCTCCTGTTCAAGAATCATGGCGCGGCGGGCGGATCCTCGCTTGAACACACGCACTCTCAATTGATCGCCCTGCCGGTGGTGCCCAAGCGAGTACAAGAGGAGATCGACGGATCCAAGCGCTACTACGACTTTAAGGAGCGCTGCATCTGTTGCGATATCGCTCACCAGGAAAGGACTTCGGCGCAACGCGTAGTGCTCGAAACCGACCACTTCCTGGCCTTTTGCCCTTATGCGCCGCGTTTCCCGTTCGAGGCCTGGATCCTTCCGCTGAAACACCGCTCTCATTTCGAAGAAACCGATGCTGCGGAGATACGCAACCTGGCGTGGGTGCAACGCACGATTCTCCGTAAGATCGATAAGATGCTGGAGCACCCGCCTTACAACTGGATGGTGCACAGCGCGCCGGTGCAGGAAACGGCTATACCCCATTTTCACTGGCACATCGAGATCATCCCGCGTCTGACGCGGGTTGCGGGTTTTGAATGGGGCTCGGGGTTCTATATCAATCCCACGCCGCCCGAGGAAGCGGCTAAGTATCTGCGGGAAGCCGGGCTGGGCTGAGCTGAGGCGGTTCAAGTGTTCGGAAAGCTGGCTCTAGGCTTGCCAAGCGGAGTGGGTCCGCCAGCAGCCGGCGAGCCACTTGGTTGGAGCTGACGGACTCGAGCCGGCAAGCACGAGATCCTGCCCTGCCTTCCACAAGTACACGGCCGTTCTGCTGGCGAACCCGGTAGACCATCGCTGCACCGGTGTTCATTGTGAGGGAATCTAGAGGCCAATCGGAGTCAGCTACCAGACTGATCCCTCCTCCCGCGCCGATGAGAATGGTCATATCCGACGGAGGAGTACCGGTCCCGGCGACAGTTTCAGCGGTTTCAAAGATCCGCGAAGCGTTGTCCAAGAACCGGTTCATGCTGGTGCTTATCGGCACACAGCAGGCGTGTTTTAGTAATAAATGCACCAAGGGGTTACTTCAGACCGAGCCCGCCATCGACGGCCAGCACTTGGCCGGTGATGAAATTCGATGCCCGTAGAAAATAGACCACGGCCTCGGCGACTTCCTCCGGCGTTCCACCGCGGGCGGCCGGTGTGCCGCGAATCATCTCCAGGCCGCGCTCGTCGATATCCGGGAAAGGAATCACGCCGGGAGCCACTGAGTTTACCGTAATCTCCGGAGCCAAGGCCTTGGCCAGCGCACGCGTCAGCATGATGACGCCGGCTTTGGAAGCGCAGTAGTGCGCGTGCAGCGCCCAGGGGCGCAAGCCTCCGAGCGAACTAATATTGACGATGCGGCCCTGGCCGGAGAGCTTCATTAACCGCGCCGCCTGCTGGGAGCAGAAAAACACTGCCTTGAGGTTGACGCTGTGTATGAAATCCCAGTCTGCTTCGGTGATTTCCAGCGGATGGCGCAAGGTGAAGCGGGCCGCGTTATTGACCAGTCCGTAAAGGGGGCCGCCGCACCCGGCCAGTTCAGCGAACATGCGTTCGATTTCAGCGACGCGCTCCAAATCGGCGCGGAAAAGCAGGCTGGTACCGCACTCCCGGGCGGTGAGCCTGGCTTCGGCCTCGCTGGTCGAGTAATGGATAGCGACGCGCGCCCCTTCCTGGGCCAGACGCAGCGCGATAGCGCGGCCAATCCGCTTGGCGGCGCCGGTGACCAGCACTAGCTTGCCGTGCAAGTCAGACAGTGGCTTGACCATGGACTTCGATCTCCGCCGGCTCCACGCCTTCCTCGTCAGGATGCGGCAGGCGGCCAGTCCAATGCAAGCACCCCCAAATCAAAGCGGTGCAACTGCTGAGCAGGCCGCTCCAGGCCCCGATGGTGCGTGGGCTGAAATGTTCGCTGGCGATGCCCGCCCCGGTCATGGAAATCATCATGACCGACCAAGTGAGCGATTCTATAGTGGCAAACACCCGGCCGCGATACTGGTCGGGCACGTGGCGGAGCAGTTCGGCGAAATTCAACACGCTACTCACGGCCACAGCCGCGCGAGACAGGCCGATGAAAATCAGAGCGGCCCAATAGGCCCTCATCTGGCTGAACAAGACGTAGGTTCCGCCATGAATGATATAGCAGATGATGATAGTGCGTTTATAGCCGTCAAAACTCAGCCTTCGCCCTAGCCAGTGACCGATGGCGCCGCCGGCCAGCAACCCGATGCCAGCACAGCCCCAGATCTGGCCGATGCCGGAAGGACCGCGACGGAAGACAATCTCGCCGAAGAGGCTGAACAGGATCTGAGCCGCGCCTCCCCCGGTAGCCCACCCAACGGTCACCATGGCGATGCCGAAAATAAGAGGGGTGGAACGCATATACCGCAACCCTTCAGCGTATTCATGCCAGGGACGCACCACTTCGGCTTCGGTGAGCGCACGGCGTTCAGCCCGGAAACTGCCTCCGGGCACGCGCAGCCGCGAAATCGCCCACGCCGAATACAGGAAGGAACAGGCATTCAGCACGAAAGCCCAGTGGTAGCCGAAGTGAGTCACCGAACTGGCGCCCAGAAAAGCCCCCAAGACGAGCGTGCTCCATTGCGTAGTCTGCGTGAGCGCATTGGCGCTGTGAAGTTGTTCGCGGCTGGCGATGGTAGGCAGAATCGCGGCACGGCCGCTGGTGAAAAACGGCGAGGCGAACATCAACAGGCCGCTCAAGACAAACAGCAGCCAGCTCGATCGGGAATACAGAGCGCCGATGAAGCCGAGCGCGACGACAGCGCGAATCAGATCGCTGGCGATCATGACGCGCTTGCGTTCCATGCGGTCCAGCACCACGCCGGCCAGAGGACCAGCCAGCACCGCCGGAATGGCGCGGCTAAGCATCACGCCGGCCACTACCAGCCCGCTGCCGGTGCGGGCCAACGCGAGACTGAAGCCGGCGATGTTATTGAAATGATCACCGCCTTCGCTGACCACTTGGCCGGTCCACATGCGGCGGTAGTTCTGATTGTGGCGCAGCAAATCAAGAAAGCCCGCCATCAACCGCGCTCCGTAACACAGACGCCCGCCAAGACGAGCGCGCCCCCCGCGGCGAGGGTACCGGTGATGGGTTCGCCGAGCACGGGCACCGCCAAAGCGCTCGCGATGAGCGGTTGCAAATAAGAAAAGGCGGAAAGCCGTGAAGCCGGGATGTGAGCCAGCGCGTGTGAGTAAATCAAATAGCAGACCACTGAGGGAAACGCGGCCATGAAAAACACGCTCAACCACGCCGCCCAACCGGCGCGGGAAAAATCAAATCCCCAACTCAACCACAGCGTGAGCGGTGAAAGCATTAGCGCTCCGCCGAGATACGCCAGGGCGGTCAACGTGATGGCGCTGTGGCGGATGGCCAGTTGTTTGCTGGAAACCGTGTACAATGCGAAAGTCAGCGCCGCCAGAAACACCAGCGTGTCGCCCAGCAGGGAAGCGCCGCTGGTTTTGCCCGGCGCCAGGTTCAGCACTCCGACACCGGCCACGGCAATGGCCATGCCGGCCATTTTCGCGCGCGAGATGCGCTCGTGGCCTAGCCAGCCAGAAATCAACAGGATCAGCACGGGAGAAACGGCAATCACCAAAGCGGAATGGGCCACACTGGTCCGGCTCAGGCCGAGAACAAACAATACCTGGTTTAGCGCGACCCCCAATAGTGCAATCAGCACCACGGTGCGGGTTTCGCCCCCACCCCACAGTTCGGGAGATGAGTGGCGCCGTTTGAGCCAGTAAACCGGCAAAACAAGAATCGCGGCCAGATGGGTGCGCAAGCATGCCCGCAGCAGCGGAGGAAAACTGCGCAGGGCGATCTTGCCGACAATGTAGTTCATCGACCAGAGCAGCACCATCAAGCCTATGAGCGAGTACAGTTTGACGGGCGAGGGCCGGCGGCTCAAGCAGCTATTCCCTCCGGCATGGCATTTGCTTGGCCTCCTGCCAGAGTGCCTCCATTTCCTGAATGGAGGCTTGTTCGAGGGTCTTACCCTGCTCGCCAAGACGCTGCTCGATGTAGGCGAAGCGGCGGCGGAACTTGGCGTTGGTCCGGCGTAGAGCCTGTTCGGGATCCACCTTTAGGAAGCGTGCGATATTCACCACGACGAACAACAAGTCGCCAATTTCGTTTTCCAGCTCATCGTGGGACGGATTGCGGCGCGCCTCGGCGAGTTCGCGCAATTCCTCGTGCAGCTTTTCGATGACCTGCTCAGTGTTCTCCCAGTCGAAACCCACGCCGGCGGCGCGTGCGGCGATCTGGGAGGCTTCGACCAGCGCGGGCA
>CAYSBM010000271.1:0-3530 GCA_964429095.1 uncultured Solibacteraceae bacterium
GCAAGCCAATCAGATCCGGACCGTTTCAACGCCCAGCTTCTTCAGCGCGTATGCGGTTTCCTGAATGTAATTTCCGTAGCAGGTCATCCAGTGAAAGCCCCGCATCTCGCGCAACAGCTTGCCGGTGTCCCCCTTAAACCCCACGTCAATCTGGTCGCGGCAGATATCCATAAAAGGCACATCCACAATTTCACCTTCCAGCGCCACCCACCGCTTGCTGGCGAAATCTGGAATCAAATTGGTGACCTTCTGTCCGCGACGCATCTCGACTTTCGGCGCGGCGCCGTAATCGCTCTCAAAATGCGTCAGCACGCGCACGGGCTCGGACGTCTTTCCGTCCATCTTGCTCGGTCCGGTGCAATGCGCCAAAGTGACCACGTTGTGGTGCGGATAGGTCGGGTCATTCAAGAACACCGGCGTCTGAGCGATTCCGTGAAGCAGGATGCCCGAAGGGATGACCACAAAATCCGACTCGCAGAAAGCCATGTAACCGTCATCATTCAACAACATCAACGGCAGGCAAGCGGTGGTTTCCGAAATGGGCATAATGGTGCCCATGCATTCGTTGATAGTGATGGCGTCGGTTCGGGCCTCGTCCAACAGGTCGCGGAACACTTCCGTCAGCAGGAAGGCGTTCTCGACAAAGGTTCGCGATGTCTCGAGCTTCACATCGTTGCGCGACAGAAACTGTTGCGCGTCATTGCTGGCTTTACGCACCCTGGCTGGGTCCGCCCGTGCGCGTTTGATGCGCTGGCCTAAGCTCTCATAGCTTTCCGTAACGATATCCAACTGCAGTTGCGCCCCGCCGATCCACGGTGCTTTGCGCCCGCCCGTCCCCCAGCCGCTCGGACCGCCTACGGCCACAATACGTTTGCCCAGCGAATTCTTCAAGCCATAGAGCGCGCGCAGGCGCATGGCGATGTCCGCGTAGCTGTCCACCACGACGTCGTCCACGTCCATGCCCGGCTGGCCGAACTCATCCACGGCCTTACGCAGGAAGCGGCAATGCGATGTTTCGTAAAGCAGATATGCCGGGCCGGAGCGGTGGCGGACAAACATGAGGGCCCACTTGTTGGACGGCGAGGCCAGACGCTCGTAAATGGCCGTGTCGCCGCTGGCCGCATACATTAGCGTCAAATCGTGCCGTGAGCGCGCCACGGCGGTGGCCTGATCCAGGTTCTGCACTGAAACCAGGGGCCGGACTTCCACCGGGAACCCCAAACCAGCCGCCATCTTCTGTAATTCCGCAGCAATGCGATCCCGCTCGGCAGCGGCGTCCTGCTCACTGTGTATGCCGCCCCACGGCCGCCAACTGGTAGCTTCGCGGCGTTTGTAAATGTTGTAAACCAGAACCGGCTGCACCACCAGCGGCAGCCGGATGGGCTGCTGCCGCACCGGATCCTTCATGGCCCCAGCCAGCGCGGGGGTGAGCGTGGAAATTGTGACGCCGGCAGCGCCCGCGCGCGTGAAGAAGTTGCGCCGCGTGACGGCCGCGCCCGGGCAAGCCGCGCATGATGGGGCCGTGCAGCATTTATGGGGTCCTGGAACCGCTTTAGCCATGATTTCTTGCCTCCTGCATTTGCGTTGCGGGCATTATTGTCTCACAAAGCCGTCTCCATGGGGAGGGCCAGGGGCGCCTCCACCAGAAAGTCTAGCGCGGACATTTCCTGGACCGCTTCCCTCACGTTTTGCTCGGTGGTCGGCTCCAGGGTGATGACAAACGGCAGGTCGTTCTTGTTTTCGGCCGGCAATTGCAGCACCGCCTCCAGGCTGATCTTCTTGGCCGCCAGAATCTGCGACAGCGCCGCCAGGATACCCGGCCGGTCCGCCACTCGGAATCGCAAGAAATAAGCGCGCTTCTGGCGGGTCACGGGAATCGGCTCGTACTCGCCCAAACGGTGGTGCGCAAAGGGCGACACGCGCATGGGACTTCCTTCGCGAATCTCCCGCGCCACGCGCATTAGATCGCTCACCACCGCCACGCCTGTGGGCCGCGCCCCCGCCCCGCGCCCGTAATAGAAGGTATCCTCCCCATAGGCGCCGCGCACCCAGACGGCGTTATAGCTGCCGTGGACGCTGGCCAGAATGGTCGACTGCGGAATCAGCGCCGGACGCACCGAAAGCACCAACCCTTCCGGCGTCGATCGGGCCGCGCAAATCAACCGGATGGTGTGCTTCAACTGGTGCGCGTACTGGAAGTCGATGGGCATGATGCGGCGGATGCCTTCCGTGAAAATGTCCGAGGGCGTGATCTTGACGCCGAACGCCAGCGCCGACAGCAGGGCCAATTTTGAGCGCGCGTCGTAACCGTCGATGTCCGCGCTGGGGTTGGCTTCCGCGTAGCCCAGCCGCTGCGCCTCGGCCAGAACGGCCTCGAAGCTGGTTCCGTGCCGTTCAATCTCGGGTAGGATGTAGTTGCTGGTTCCGTTCAAGATGCCGTAAAGGGCCACAATGCGGTCCCCGGAAATGCCCTCCCGGAGCACGGTATGGATGGGGATGCCGCCCGCGACACTGGCTTCCATCGCGATATTCACCTGAGCGGCTATGGCCTTTTCCCATATCTCGGCGCCCGCCAGGCCCATCAGTTCCTTATTAGCCGTGACGACGCTCTTACCTGAGGCGATGGCCGTCTCAATCACCTCGCGCGCCACCGTGGTGCCGCCTACCAACTCGACCACGATCTGCACTTCCGGGTGCGTGACCAACTCGCGCCAGTCCTTGGTCTTGAGTACCGGCTCGCTCAACGCCGGCAAGGGTTTGGCGTCTATCAGAAGGTCGCACAAAGCGCGCACGTGCAGGCGAAACCCCAGTTTTTCAGAAATTTGTTGCGCGTTTTCGACCAAAATAGTCAGCGTTCCCGAGCCGACCGTGCCTAGTCCGACGATTCCAACATTCACCTGGTTCATAAGGGCTTATGATAACAATGATGACCATGCGCCTGGCGTTTGCGGCTCTGGCTCTGCTGGCTCTGCCCCTGGCTTGCCAGCCGCCGGACGCCGCGGCTCCGCCGGTTCGCCTGCCCAGCGGCAAGCTGCAAAGGGCCGAGATCCTCAAGGCTGACCATGAGAGGGCTTTGCGGGAGACCGACCGCATTGTGAGGTTAGCTACCGAATTGAAAGCCGAACTCGAAAGGGACGGTCCCCACGTTTATTCACTAAGCGCCGAGAAAAAAGCGGCGGAAATTGAACGGCTCGCCAAGCGCATACGCGCGAGCATCCGCCGTCATTAGGAGAGCCACCGGGTGAAGGTTTTCTGCCTGCTGCTGGCGTATGCTGTGGCGATGAGCGCCGGGCCGGCGGCGGTCTTTCTGGGCGCCGACCCCGCGCCGTGGCGCAAGGCTATAGAGGAACGCGGCTGGCGCCTGGTGATTCCGCCTGCGGGGTCTGCGCCACCATCGCCGGCCTGGGCTTCGGCGCCGACATTCGGGGGGCGCTGTTCCGCAAGATCCAGTCACTCTCCTTCGGCAACCTCGAGCGGCTGGAGACCGGCCGCCTCATCACCCGTCTGACCAACGACGTGGACCAGGTGCA
>CAYSBM010000271.1:3540-5136 GCA_964429095.1 uncultured Solibacteraceae bacterium
TACAGGCCTTCCTGCGGAACCCCACCACCTCCAACCTCCTAGACCCCGAAGGCGCTTTCCTGATTGCGGCCGGAGAACAGGCGTCCGCGGCATTCTATCTGGCTTCGCGCATGCCAGACTTGTGGCGGGCGGTGCTGGCCATCGGTGGTAATCCCAAAATCGCTATCGACACCAACCGGCTGTATGCCGCCAACACGCAGCTTGTGCCGGTTCTCTGGATTGTCCCCCCGGAGTCGAAAGACGCCATGGACGTTCTGCGTCACAAGCTCGAGGTTTCCGGCTATAACCTCGAAATGAGAACCGGCGAAGGCTTTACCCTGGGCCAAGCGCTTGACTGGCTGGCTTCTAAGCGCCGCGATCCGGTTCCATACAAGATCGACTGCGAAACTGGAAGCCCGGCTTTTCCACGCTGCTACTGGGCCACCATCGTGAAAATCGACCCCTCGCGCCGCAATGACGCGCTGCCCACCACGCGCATGCCCCCGGGTAGCGGGGCCTCGCTCACGCTAGGCCCCTTTGGCTTCAACCCGAGCGATCCCGGGCCGGGCCTGCGGGTCGTGTACCTGCCGCCAGATTACAAAGGCAAGCTGAAGCTTGAAGACCGCATAGTGTCAGTGGGCGGCCGCGCCATCCGCGATGCGCGTGACTACCTGGAAATGATGGACCAGATAAACGAGGAGAAGACCGTACCGGTGATCGTCCAACGAGGGAAGGAGCGCCAACGTCTGGAAACACGGAACGCGCAGCCCCGCCGCGACGCGCTCCGGGACGACGCCGGAGTGGTGACCAGCGCCGGGTGCTGGCTGCTGAACGGCGAGCGGACACCCGTGCTGGCCCCCTGCCCCTGAGCCCATTTCTGGCGGCTGGGCGGGTTACTGCTGGAGTTCTTTCAATAGAGCGCCCGCCTTATATACCGTCCGGAGGCACTCGATGATGCCTTGACTGTGGACCGCCACTGCGCGCGCACCGACATCGGTGTAAGCAAAACGGTACACCAGCGAGGGCAGGTTCATGTCGAAGATGATCCCTACCAGTTCTCCAGCGCGGTTCACCACCGGGCTGCCGGAATTGCCGCCGATGATGTCCACGGTCGATACGAAGTTGAACGGAACCGCGGCGTTCAACCGTTGCCGGTTCTCCATCCAGGATTTCGGCAGGTTGAACGGTTCGCGGTATTGGTGCTCAGCGGCGTGCTCAAACGCGCCGCCCAGCGTGGTCGCCCAGGGAATCTTCCGGCCGTCCTCTTGGTAACCCTTTACCTGGCCGTATGCCAACCGCAAGGTAAAGGTCGCGTCAGGATAGACCGAATCGCCATAGACCGCAAAACGCGCCTGGGCCAGCTTGGCGTATCCCCGCCGCATCGGCTCGTCAACTCTTACCTCGTAGGTCTTGCGCAGAGCGCGCGACGGCGCGTCCACCAGTCTTGCGAGCGCGATCATCGGATCGCTGGATGCGGCCATGGCGGCTGCGCCGCCCGTGGCCAGCCCCTTCCGCACCTCCACATCTTCGAGCCGGGTGCCGTTGACCAGTTCCGCCGCCCGCGCCCGCGGGCTCTTGCCCGCCAGCACCGCCTTGACGATCTGGTGATTCGCGCCC
>CAYSBM010000272.1:0-2632 GCA_964429095.1 uncultured Solibacteraceae bacterium
GCCAACTCCTGCTCAATGGCGGCGCGGATTAGTTCCGGGTCGAAGCGCGCCACGACGGTGTGTATCGCCAGCCGGTCCTTGGGTGGGGTTTCGATAACGCTCAAATCACGGATGCCCGCTAGCGCCATGTGCAACGTGCGCGGTATGGGGGTGGCGCTCATGGTGAGCACATCCACGTTTTTCTTGAGCTGTTTCAGGCGTTCCTTGTGGCGCACTCCAAAGCGCTGCTCTTCGTCGATCACCAGCAGGCCCAGGTCGCCGAAGACGACATCCTTGGAAAGCAGGCGGTGCGTCCCAATCAGGATGTCCACCTTCCCGTCGGCCAGATCGGCCAGGACCGCCTTGATTTCTTTAGCCGAGCGGAAGCGGCTGACCATCTCGATGCGCACCGGGAAGGGCGCGAACCGCCGCTTGAAGGTCTCATAGTGCTGGAATGCCAGGACAGTTGTGGGGGCCAACACGGCCACCTGCTTGCCATCAGCCAGCGCCTTGAAGGCCGCGCGCATGGCGACTTCGGTCTTGCCGTAGCCCACGTCCCCGCATAGCAGCCGGTCCATGACGCCGCGGCTCTCCATGTCGCGCTTGATCTCGCGGACGGCGGCAAGTTGGTCGGGGGTGGGCGTGAACTCGAAAGCGTCCTCGAACTCGCGCTGCCAGTTGCTGTCCGGCGAGAAGGCGAACCCTTCGGCCAGTTTGCGCTCGGCGTAGAGCTTCAGCAGTTCGTCGGCCATGTCGCGCAACTTGGCCTTGATCCGGCTCTTGGTGCGCGCCCATGTGGCCCCGCCCAACCGGTCGAGCGCCGGAACGCCGTCGCCCGCGCCGCGGTAGCGCTGCACCAGGTCCATACGCGTCAGCGGCACATAAAGCTTGGCGCCGCCCGCGTATTCCAGCAGCATGAAATCTCCGCGCAGCTCGCCCTCGCCCATCTCGCGCAGTCCCAGAAAGCGTCCTACACCATGTTCGGCGTGCACCACGTAATCGCCGGTCTCTAATCCTTCCAAACCGGCAGTGAAAGTTGTCAGGTTGCGCTTGCCCGCTGGCGGGCGCGCCAGCAGTTCGGAAGAGCCGAATAGATCGTCACTGCCGAACAGCGCCAGCCGCGCCTCCGGCAATACGGCGCCCCGCCGTATGGAGCCTTTCACCAGAAACGTGCTGGCGGCCGGGCCGGCCATGTAAGCCCGCTCGGCCAGATAAGGAGGTGTGCTTTGATCTGCCTCCAGGGCGAGTTGAAACGGGATGGAATACTCCTGGAAGATATCGGCCAGCCGTTCGATTTCGCCTGCTGACGGCACGATGAAAACAACTCGCGTGCCTTGCTCAATCAGCGTACGCACCTCGGCGATCGCCACCTGCATGTTGCCCTGAAAGCGCATCGGCTCGTGGCTGGGAATGCGCAAGTCCCCGGCGTCCATCTCCAGTTCCCTCAGCTCCACCCAACTGAGCGCATTCACCGCTTCCTGGAGTTCTTGCCACCGCAGATAGTTCAGCTCCGGCGGGCAGGGATGCTGCCGGCCGGGATCCTACAGGCGCGACCATAGGCGCTTGGCGGAAGCTTCCAGGAGTTCAGGCTCGTCCCAAATCACCACTGGATCGCGGGTGAGCGAAAAAATGGTGTGATGGCGCGGTCTCACCAGCGGCACGCGGAATTCCCAGCCAGGCTCTTCCTGATAGCCGGTACGCAGTCGCAGTTGCTCAAACAAGGCCGGGGCGCGGGGGTACTCGGCCAGCGGCAATAACGCGGCTTCCTCCACCTTCAGGACCGAACGCTGTGTCTCCACGTCGAAGCGCCGCATGGATTCAATCTGGTCGCCGAAGAACTCGATGCGCAAGGGCCGCGGCGACTCCGGCGGAAACACGTCCAGGATGCCGCCTCGCACGGAATATTCGCCCACCATCTCCACGGGCTCGCGGCGGCAGTAACCGATGCTTTCCAGATGGGCGGTGAGATCTTCCAGCGGCACTTGCTCGCCCACGCGCAACTGCAAGGCCAACTGGCGGTAAAAGTCCGGGGGTTCAGTGCGAAACAGCGCCGCCCCCACGCTGGCGACGGTAAGGGAAGGCGGTTCGCAGGCCAGCCGCCAAAGAGCCCGCGCCCGCTGTTCGCTGATCTCGGCGTGCGGCGAGAGGTTCTGAAACGGGAGCACGTCCAGATCCGGCAGTAATTGCGGTCTCGCCATGCGCCCCACCGCTAGCAGGCTGAAAAAGGTTTCGATGGTCTCATGAAGCGATTCAGCCTGCCGGGCGCCGCCGGTGACCACGATCATCGGCCTCTCGACGGCCCGCCACAGTAGAACCAGGTACAGCGCTTTGGCGGTGGTGGTCAGCCCGGCCAGCGCGGACTTCGCAGGCGAGCCGCTAAGCAAGCGGCGCGCCAGTTCCGCCAGCGCCGGCTGTCTGCCCAGCTTTTCCAGTAGCTCGCGTATAGCCGGGTGCGTCAAGGTTCAACGCCGGCGCGCCAGTGCCGCCTCCACGATGCAGGTGGTGGAATAGCCGGGCTCGAGCGGCAGCACCAATACTTGGCCTCCGGCCGCCTCCACAATCTCCCGGCCTGCTACCCAGTGGCTCCAATCGGCGCCCTTGGTCAAGATGTCTGGCAGCAATGTTTCCAGCAGCTCGCAAGGCGTATCTTCGT
>CAYSBM010000272.1:2642-5117 GCA_964429095.1 uncultured Solibacteraceae bacterium
GTCGAAGACCGTTACGGCGGTAACGGCTTCCAACGCGCAGGCCAGTTCCACCCGGGCGCGTTCGGAGTTCACCGGACGCGAAGGGCCTTTATAGCGCTTTACGCTGGCGTCACTGTTGAGGGCCAGCACCAGCACGTCGCCCAGCGAGCGGGCGCTTTCAAGCAGCCGCACATGGCCGGGATGCAGAATATCGTAACAGCCGTTGGTGAAGACTACGGTCTTGCCTTCCTGTCGCCACTGCCAGCGCGCGGCAGCCAGCTCATCCCGTGTGTAATACTTCCCGTCGGGCAAGTTCTCTAGGCTCTCTGCCACCATTCTACGAAAAAGGGGATGAAGGCACTTTCCTCCCACTGGAAAATGCGCTCAACCTCTTTTTCTGGTGAAATGGGTGTTTGGGTTTCCAAGCTGACTTTTCCCGCTGCCTGGTGCTTGTGGTGGGCGATTTTCGCGGCCGGTATGCTGAAGCCCTGGCGCTGCGGGCTTTGGGAGTGCGCGTGTTCGTGGCCGGGCTGGCCCGCGCTGCTGATCGCCGTGTGTTGGAGCGGGCTGGGGTGGCCGTCTCCGGACTGGTCCGGACCCGTAATGAAGTGATTCCCGAAGCCGTCGATCGCATGGGGGGGTGTGATGTAAGCCTGGTCATCGAACCGGGTTGGGAGGCCGAGTATTCCGCGCTGGTCGAAGTGGAGACCGAGCGCGCCGCCATGGACGGCCGTGCGCGCTCGCCCGTCTTGTACCGGGCGGATGCGCGTTACGATTTTCTTAAGACGCCCGAGGCGTGGGCTGCGTACACGGCTGCTCTGGCCGCCGGTGCGCGCAGTGATGTAGCCAAGGAGTTCGCCACTGAGGTTACAGTTGGACACAAGAACCAAAATCCGTCTTCCAGCCGCAGCGGCCGCGCTCAGAAGCGAAATGGCGGCAAAGGGAATGCCGTTGCGCGCCGTAACGGGCCACTTTGACCCCTTGCTGGCTGAGCACGCCCGCCTGCTGCGGGATTTTGCCCGTCCCGGCTCAACTCTGGTGGCGGTTGTTACGGCAAGCCGCGAACCATTGCTCGGCTTGCGCGCGCGCGCCGAACTGGTGGCTGCGCTTTCGGTGGTTGACTATGTTTTCACGGCCGAGGACGGCCGGCCGGACGCGATTTTGGCCGAACTGGCTCCGGAAGCCGTGTTGCGTTGGGAAGAGGACGACCAGCGGCGCACGGCGGAGTTAATCGCGCATGTTCAGTCTCGCTACGAATGAGCGGTCTGCCGGCGCCCGCATCCTGGTGGTGCGCCTTAGTTCGATGGGAGATGTGATTCACGCCCTGCCCGCGGTCGCTTCTTTGAAACACAGCTTCCCGGCCAGTTGGTTGACCTGGGTGGTGAACCCTCGTTGGGCGCCGCTGCTCGAAGGCAATCCTTTCATCGACCGCGTGGTCCTGTTTTCGCGGCATAGCTGGGCCGGCATGCGGTTGGCCTGGTGCGCCTTGCGCCAGCAACGCTACGACCTGGCCGTCGACTTTCAGGGACTCATTCAGTCTGCGCTGGTGGCTTCGGCGGCGCGGCCGACGCGCATATTCGGCTTTCACCAATCCCAGTTGCGGGAACCGCTGGCCGGACTGATTTACTCGGATCGGGTTGTGAGCCAGGCGGCGCACGTGGTAGACCGCAACCTGGATCTGGCTGTGAGCGCGGGGGCCGCCAGTGTGCTGAAGACATTCCCTTTGCCGCCCGGCAAACCTGAAGGGGAACTGCCCGCCGGCCGCTTCGTGCTGGCCAGCCCTTTGGCGGGCTGGGGCGCCAAGCAGTGGCCTTTGGAGCGCTTTGCCAAGCTGGCGCAGCTGCTCCGTGAGGAACTGGGAGTGGCGCTGGCAGTCAATGGCCCACCGCAGGCCGCCTCGCAACTGGCGGGCATCGCCGGAGCGATTCCGCACCTTTCAGGATTGCCCGGACTCATCGACGCCACGCGCCGCGCAGCCGCCGTGGTAGCCGTTGACAGCGGTCCGCTGCATCTGGCGGCGGCGCTGGGCAAGCGCGGTGTGGCCATTTTCGGTCCCACCGACCCGGTGCGTAACGGACCCTACGGCGGCTCCGTCGAGGTGCTGCGCGACCCCGCCGCGGTGACCAGCTACAAACGCCGCAGCGAGCCCGATCCGAGCATGCTGGCCATTACGCCTGAAATGGTGTTTGAGCGCTTACGGAGGCAACTAGCCTCATGAAGCGGCGCCGGTACTGGTTCCCCAAACCGTATGCGGATTTCGTGGCCCGGCTCAGGGTGCCGGGAGGGATCCTCCTGGCGGCTGCCTTTCTCTGGCTGGCTACCCCGTCCTTGCAATCGTTGATCTGGGGGATCCCGGTGGCTCTGGCCGGTCTTCTGCGGCGAGGTTGGGCGGCGGGCCACCTGGCTAAGAATACCAGCCTGGCGACTGGCGGCCCCTACGCTTACCTGCGCAATCCCCTTTATGCCGGAACATTGCTGGTGGCATCGGGTTTGGCT
>CAYSBM010000273.1:0-5100 GCA_964429095.1 uncultured Solibacteraceae bacterium
CTCAATGGTAGAGCATTCGGCTGTTAACCGAAGGGTTGCAGGTTCGAGTCCTGCCTGAGGAGCCAAATTTTTTCCCCGCAACGATTCCGGCCCGCCCGTTCACGCCTCTCTCCGTCCGTAACCCCGCAACTGGTCGTCTTTTCGGCACTTCCGCGTCTCTCCGTTTCGAGCCGATTCCCGCCTGATCCGCCAGCCGTGCGCCCCGGCGACGTTTGCCGGAGGCCGTTTCTCCCCTTCTCCAGACCGAAACCAGGAGTTGGTTAACGGCGCGGCGCGGGTTGTCCAACCTCAGGCCGGACGTTCCAAAAACGAGCCGTTGGTAATTAGGAGCGTCCAGACCCGAGTCATCGCCACTGCAGCACAATGGCCGCCGAGCGGGGACACCCGCGCCGTCCCATCCATCCCTGCCTCACGCTCGCCTCTACGTGACGTCGCGCGCTCGATTCGTCTCAAAGTCGGTCACCATCCACACTGACTGAATGGACCGTGCCGGAGCATACCTGATCGACGGCAACCCCGACTGCTGTGGCAACAGATGCATCATGGGAGGCATGTGAAACTTGACACGTTCCCCCGGGGGGGGGGTAAAATTGCGAACTAGCGGAGGTTTGTGATGGAAAGTCCGAAATATTACACTTCCAAATATCCTCGTCGTCTGGCCTTGGCCGTGCAGTTGTGCTCCTTTCTTATGACAGGCGTAGGGTGGGCCGGAATCTCTCCGACTGCGGTTGAATTGAACTTGAGCGCCTTTCCGATCGACATGTATAACACCCCGAATTCGGGAGGGCTCATCCGGGGCTGCTCTTCATCCATCACCGTTCGGCAGTGCGTCCAACAGTTGTTCCAAACAGGAGCGAATAACTGGCGGGCTCAGGGCATATCCGGTGTCCGCTTTTTCTTCACCCTCGCCAACGGGTACTATAGCGATCCCTTTGACGCTTATGGCAACGTGAAGTCATCGTGGTCTCAGAACCTGCTTGACTTCTTCAACGACCTGCGCTCCTACGGAATAACGAAGGTTACGCCCACACCTGTGTTGGATACGTGGTCCGGTCCTCCGTCGATGATGCAGACGCTCAACGTGATTACCTGTGGCGTCTCCAAGAATCTGAATTTCGTCCCCTGGCTGCCATATGGTCTCGATCCTCTCGACAGCAACTTTCCTGACCGCACTTGCGGAAACAACAGCTATTTCAACGCAGCAGCAAATCCTCTGTTTTGGGGATGGTCGAGGTTCTTTAATCTGATTAACACGGTCCTCAGCCGCGCTTCACAGGCCCAGTTGTCCGTAATCGACATGGACTATTTTCAGGAGACCAATATGGCGGACTTCACTGTGATGGCGCGTTTCATCTACGACAACAAAGCCAATGTGGACGTCTTGAGCGAACTGCGCAGTAGGATGAGTTGGAACTACTTCCAGTCGACGGCCGGGGCGCCTGCGGCCAACATTCCACCTACCCCGACACCGGCGTGGGGCAATTGCGGCTCCTATTATGGAGATTCTGCCTTGTTGCTTACACTGACCGCGCAGACCGCAGCGATTGCCGGGCCGTGGTCGGCCATCGGCGTCCCACCCCATCACATAGATTTCGGTCAGTTGAGGTGCTATTCTTCCGGCGATTCCTATCCAGAACCTCTGATCTCCCTTCCGGTGTGGCACTCACAACCAACTGTCACCGACATCCACTCACAAAAGTATTACGCTTCGGACTCAGACACGTCTGCGTATGCAAACTCCTTTTATTCGTCCGTGTGGTCGTTCCTGCAATATCGTGGCTTGACCGGCAACGATGTAGTATTCGGCGAGACGAATCCGGTGGCCTGCGATGGCTACACCGCCCAGTCTGCGGCGGCGATGCTCAACGGATACAAAGCCAGTACGTTGTATGCGAACGCAGCATCGCGGGTGGTAATGCGTCCCTGGCATCGAACGGAGTCGGGCTTCGCTTGTGTGGATAGCCCGCACACCCTAAACCCGCCGTACGATCCGTTTAATCCCTAGAGGTTATGAGGAAAATGATATGCGTACGCTGATAACGACATTTTGTTCGCTGATCGCTTTTTGTGGCGTTGCCAGCTCACAGCAAACCGCAGGGATGATTGTCGGTACGGTTGTCGACGACGACGGTCGGGCCGTCGCCCGCGCCATCGTTCGGTTTGCCAAACTGGCAGAGTATTCGCGTGACAATCAAGGCAAGGCCAGACTCGCGGATGTCGGATTCCAGGGCAGCGTGAACACCAACGAAGACGGGACATTCCGCATTCTCGGCCTTCCGAGCGGACGCTATAAGGTCTGTGCCTACGACTCCGGGTCCAAAGGCCTGACGGGGTGTGCGTGGGAGCCTTCTCCAGTCGTTACGGTTGGACTTGGCGAGGTTGTAAGCGGAATACGGCTAAGCGTGCTTGAGAGTGTTCGTCTCTTCATCCGCGTGGACGATTCTTACGGAAGAATTTCGTTGCCCGATAGTCAAGGAAGAGTGTTACCAGAGCAGCGCTTCTTCGTCGGTGTGGTGTCCTCCTCTGGCATCTACCGCCCAGCGAGCTTGATTGCGATCGATGGTTCCTTCAAAGTCTTTGCAGTCGCCGTACCAAGGCGGCAGTCAGTTGGGCTGTTCATCGATTCGGAGTTGACCGTCCGGGACCACCTGGGACGGATAGTGCCAAAGCGGGAGATCGCCAGCGGTCTTGTTCCGGTCGGAGCCTTGGATGAGGTGACGGTCGAGCTGAATGTGTGGTAGTTGAGGTAGTCAGAGACTCCGATGGTAGCTCCAAAGCGTGGGTGCATGCTCTATCTCTGGTTAATACTTCTTGGGGGCATTATCGGCACAAACGCTATGTTCGGGCAGCGTCCTGTAGTGACCTCGGCGGGATTCGTGAGCGCCGCATCGTGCCAGGCCGATGCAGACCGCGGGCCAGTGATAGTGCCGGGGCGGTTGTTCAGCCTTTTCGGAGAACACTTAGCGGGAAGCGACATGGTGGCTGGTGGCAGTCCTTTGCCCACTACGCTCGGCGGAGTATCTGTAACGGTAGACGGACGGGCCGCTCCATTACTCTTTGTGGCTCCCAGCCAGATTAACTTACAAGCTCCTTTCGAAATAGACTCATCGATGCCCGAGATTGTCGTCACCACTCCCTATGGCGCCAGCGATCCGATCAGAGTTCGCCGGGCATACGATGCGCCGGGGATTTTCGTCCTGGGCGCCGCCGGATGCGGACATGGAGCTATTTTGAATGTGGCGGAGGATGGAAGCGTCACCATCAACACCCCTGATCGGAGCGCGGCGCCGGGCGATTTCATATCGGTGTTCGCAACCGGGTTCGGTCCCGTGTCCTTTCCTCCACCGAGCGGGTCGCCCTCTGCATCCACAACGCTTTCTGTCCTTCAAAGCGTTCCGGTCGGGCAACTGGGGTCAGAATCGAGCCCAATTCTCGTTCCGGTGGTATTCGCAGGTCTCGCGCCGGGCATGGTCGGTGTGGATCAGATTAACCTGAGGCTTCCAGACGATGCCCCCGAAGGATGTGCGATTCCGCTGTGGCTGCTCGGAGCCAGCAGTGGAACTCAGCCGGTAACTCTGAGCATCCGCAAAGGCCGGGGGAAGTGCCAGGATTCCTCCGTGGTTCGGACCGCAAATCTCACCTGGATGCGGGCATCCACCACCGGGCCCGGGCCGTCGGCGGCCACAGTTGAAGAAACATTCAGTGCCGCTTTTCGCGAAGGCGCCGCGAGCTGGCTCGGCCCAACTCCGGATCCCACCATCGGGAAATGGAGAAGCTTTGGCGCCGCAGGCAGCCGGCCACGCTGCGGCGGGGATGCGGGGAGCACTCCGGCCGCCGGCACTTTGGTCATCCCAAAGGTTGGTTCCGTTGAAGTCCGCCACTGGGGAGTTTCTCTACTCTCAGATCCTGCCGCCAGGCTCGATCCGTCCCGGAAGAATGTCAGTGGTTGGACAGGGCAACTCCGCCGTCGGTCCTTTCGACTCGGGGCTTGATTTGCCAGCGCCCATTGAGATTACCACCAATCTCAACCCGGGCACCACGATTGAGTCCAAACGGTCGTTTCGTCTCTCCTGGATCAACGGGCGTCCCGGCAACCTTGTTAATGTGAAGCTGCTCTCGGGAATACCACTCGGCCAATCAGACACTATCTACAGCGGACTGGAATACTACGCCCCTGCCGAGGAAGGATCGGTGACTCTGGACCCGATTGAGTTGCTGCCCGGTCGACCAGCCCTCCCCTTAGCTCCCAGTGACAATTTCGCAGTAATTGTCCGTTACTTTCCCCGTACGCCACTGAAGTTCGCTGCGGTAGGACTAACCTTGGACGGCGAACACCAATGGGTCTACGAGTTCCGGTTTCTGGGCTTGCGTCTCCGCTCACCAAACGATTGAGGGTCTGGGATCGAGAACAAGCCGACGCAGAGTGGCGAGGGAGCGAGTCCCTCACGTTTCTCCCCAGCAATTCCGCGACTGAGTTTGCCTTCACCACTTCCGCGTGTCCGCGTTTCCGGTCGAGTCCGGCTTGAACCGCCAACCGTGCGCCCCGGCAACGTTTGCCGGAGGCCGTTTCTCCCCGTCTCTGACCCCAGACCAGGAATTGGTTAACACCATCGCGCGGGTTGTCCAACCTCAGGCCGGACGTTCCGAAACCGCGCAGCGAATATAGTTAACGAACGCGGCAGAACGCCGCGTCGATCCCATCCACCAGACGGCGTTTCGACCGCAAAGCGGAGATCGTCGTGGGTGGTCGCTTTCGAACCGCGCAGCTTGCCTTCGGGCTGCGCGGGCAAGGAGACCGCTCATGCGCGATCATGATGCCGCGCTCGATCAAGCCATCCACGAGGTCGCCGCCATTCTCGGCGACGCCCTCGTGCGGCTGCTCTTCCCCGATCTGGCCAGCCGGCAAGTTGACTTTCCGGAGACAGAGAGCCCTCATGTGACTGCTCCCTTAACGCCATGAAGACAGAAACCCAAATCCGAGAGGAGATCGAGGCCCTCCGCAACCTGACCACGGCGCAGCTCAAGGAGAAGTACCGCGAGGTGTTCGGCGAGGAGTCCCGATCCAATCACAAGCAATTCCTCTTCCGCCGCATCGCCTGG
>CAYSBM010000274.1:0-2288 GCA_964429095.1 uncultured Solibacteraceae bacterium
CGATGGCGGCGGCGCCCGGCGGTTTTTCCTCGGCCAGCATTTTGACGCTGCCGGCTGTGTCGTAAAATGGCACACGCTCGATTTGCGGGTTCCGGGCGAAAAACGACAGGCATTGGTTGAGCGCCACCGGATGGGAATACACCCGCTGGATCTTCTGAAAGCTGGTGCCCGGCAGGGCGATCAGATTGTGCACGATGCGTACATTGGTCTCCCCTGTGATGCGGACGTCGAAGTTCAGCAGATGATCGTAGTTTTCGTGTACCGAGCCGGCCAGGGTGTTTTCGATGGGAATCACGGCCGCGCTTACGCGCCTTTCCACCAACGCGCGGAACACATCCTCGAAGCGTGCACAGGGCGCCACTTTCGTTTTGGGGCCCAACAATTGATACACCGCCTGCTGGCTGAAGGCGCCGCGTTCTCCCTGGAAGGCCGCAGTTTCCTGTCGCGATGGCATAGGCCAATCTTAGCAGCCTGCCGGCTACGGATCCCAGCGCCGCGCGTCCGCGGCTGGCTGCCCGAGCAGGTCGAGAACCCGGTCCACGCTATGGTCCACCAACTCTTGGATGGTCTGCGGGCGGTGATAGAAAGCGGGCACCGGGGGAGCGATGATGGCTCCCATTTCCGCCAAGGCGGCCATGGTGCGCAAATGACCCAGATGCAGCGGGGTTTCCCGCACCATGAGGATGAGTCTGCGGCGCTCTTTAAGAGCCACGTCGGCGGCGCGCAACAGCAAGTTGCCGGTTACTCCGGTGGCGATAGCGCTCATGGTGTGGACCGAGCAAGGGGCGACCACCATGGCGTCCACCGGATAGGACCCGCTTGCCAGGCGGCTGCCGATATCCTCGACGGCGTAGTGGTAGTGCGCTAGTGCTCTTATTTCATGCGCTTTTAGGCCGGTTTCCAGAAAAGCCGTCCGCTCGGCGGCGCGGCTAAGGATAAGATGGATCTGGTTGTTGGGGTTTAAACGTAATTTTTCCATCAGCCTAAGGCCGTAGATGGAGCCACTGGCTCCCGACATTCCCACCACTATTTGCAAAAATGTTCTCCTTTGAAAAACCCTGTTCCGAAATCAGAACAGATTCACCAATTCCAGCCTTTGAAAGCAGATACGCCGATGCTATAATTCGAAGCGGAGACAGCGGCCCAGAGCGCCACGCCCAACCGGATCTGCTTGGTTTCACACGAACAGTCCGCCGGGAAGAATCATACCATGGAGGAGGCTGGTCAAAAACTCAAGCGCACCCGGGAGCGACTGAATCTTCGCTACCGGGATGTCGAGCAGGCGAGCCAGAAAATCGCCGAGCGCCACAAAAACGACGAATTTGTTATTGCTCTCAGCCGCCTGGCGGACATCGAGAATAAAGGCACGGTTCCTTCGATTTACCGGCTATATTCTCTGTGTGCGATTTACCGGTTGGATTTCCGGGAGGTTTTGGAATGGTACGGGGTGAACGTGGCAGACCTGGCTGGCGACGCGGCTGCGATCCAAATAGAGCGCACTCACGTGGTAGGTTGCGCCGCCGACGGCTACGGAGAGATCCAAGTGCCCTTGTCACTGGATCCGGGCGTGGATCTGCGCCGCACCACGTTTCTCAGCCGGGTAATCCAAAAGTGGGGCAGGATCCCGCTTATGTTGCTGAATGGGATCGACTTGCGCAACCACCGCTACGCCTTTATCGGCACTGAGGACTGGTCCATGTACCCGCTGCTGCAACCCGGCTCACTGGTGCTGATCGACGAGACCAAGCGCAAAATCCAGAGCGGGGGCTGGTCGAACGAGTTCGAAAGGCCCATCTATTTTCTCGAGCACCGCGACGGCTATGTTTGCGGCTGGTGCACGTTGGACGGCAACCGGCTCATGGTGCAGCCTCATCCGGCGTCGCGCTGCAATCCGACTTTCTACACCGTGCCGGACCAGATCGAAGTGATTGGGCAGGTCACGGGCGTGGCTATGCATCTGGATCAGGGAAAACGACGCCGCATTCGCGTTTGAGCAGCTCGAGCATGGCTTCCATATCCGCTAGGAAGAGTTCTCTAGCCGCCTGCCGCGCCTGCGCCGGGATGTAGTTCTGATAAGTGCGCGCGCTGAGCCAATTTAACACCACCGCGGCTTTATCCTCCTCCAGACCCTCCAGATAGGCGTCCAGGTCCGCTTTTTGCTGCTCCAGCGGCAGCGCCAGCCAGTCCGAGAATACATCCGCGTGGCTGGCAGCAAGAACGGCTCGCGACTCCTCTTGGCCGAATACCGCCGCCAGCCCATGGTGTTCATAGGCGCCGTGATTCGGGTT
>CAYSBM010000274.1:2332-5096 GCA_964429095.1 uncultured Solibacteraceae bacterium
GGGGGATTTGAGAGAGAGTATGGCGCCAGAGATCGGCGGCGGCCCGCCGGCTGAGGAAGTTACGGGATTCTGAGCCATTCATGGCGTATTTTTAGTGTACCTTACCTGCGCACGGGTGAGTTGTTCTGAATTTCGAAAACGTTTGGAACAATTTCGCTGGGGCTCGCGATTCCGGCTAGGCTAGGATTCGAGTGACAGCAGTTCAAATTTCAATTGAGGAGATAAACGTATGTTGCGCAAGGCTTTGTTCCTGATTCTGTTCGCCGCTTCGGTGGCTGCGGTGGCCAATGTTCCGGGCCATGAGCCCTGGCCGGATTGCCTGCCCTGCATGGCCAGCCGCTAGTTGTGGTTCCGGTTGTGAGATGGTCGAGGCGGGGGCGCCTGCGCTAGAATCATAACCTCCGGCCGCGCGGGCCGATGCTATGGCTGGCGTCCCCTCAATCGAATCCGTCTTGTGGTTTCTTACCGTTGTCGGTTACACAATCCTGCTGGCCAGGCTGTTGAGCACCCACCTCCACTTGGTCTATCGGTATTTTTTCCTTTACATCGCCTTCAAGCTAATGCGTTCCGTTGTGCTGCTGTCTCTAGAACGCGGCACGAACGCTTACGGGTGGGTTTACGTAGCCACCGAGCCCGTGGTCTGGGTTTTCTATGTGCTGGTAATTCTGGAGCTATTCACGGTCGTGCTCAAAGATTATCCCGGCATTCAAAGCTGGAGCCGCCGGCTGCTGGTTGTGGGGCTGGCGGTTTCAGCACTGGTGGCGCTGGCCACGCTGTTGCCGGATTGGGGTGGGCCCGCCGAACGCTATCCCATTCTGAGGATCGTCTATGTCGCGCAACGCGTGGTGATGTCCACACTGGTGTTGTTTTTCACCATCCTCACGGTATTCCTGGGATGGTATCCAGTACCTCTAAACCGGAATGTCGTGGTGTATTGTGCCGGCTACTGCCTGTATTTTCTGTGCGCCACCATGGGATTGTTCGTGCGCAACCTTTCCGGCGAATCTTATACCCGTCTGGTCAGCACCGTGCTTCAAGGCCTGGCCGCGGGGTGCCTGTTTGCCTGGACATTGCTATTAACGCCTGAGGGGGAAAGGAAACGTGTGGTGGTGCGCAGGCACATTCGGATGCCGGATGAAGACCGCCTGATGGGTCAATTGGAATCCATTAACCGCAACCTGTTGCGGTCGGCGAAAAAGTAGGGGCCGGAAAAATCTTGGTATTGGGGTATTGCTTTTTGCCGAAATGTCAGGTAATATTCCTCAAGAACATTCTTCGAGGAGGTTAGCGGCATGACGTACATCGTGGCGGTGGTGCAGGCGGTTCTAGCGCTCGTGGTCGGCCATCAGCTCTGGCGCCTGCTCTATCCGGCGCAGCGTCCGTCGGTCAGTTCCCGCTGGTTTGAGAGATTTTCGGTGGCGAGCTACCGGCCCATGGAGAGGCTATTGAGCGAGGCCGATTTCCGCTATCTGGCCGCGCAAGCCGGCGTGGACAAGAAAATGCTTCGCGCCTTCCGTGCCCGGCGGCGCGAGATTTTCCGCGCCTACCTTGGCGAGATGGCGGCGGATTTTGAGCGCCTGCACGGCGCGGCGCGGGTTCTGCTGCTGACCTCGGCTGAAGACCGTCCCGACCTGGCGTCGGCTTTGCTGAAGCTGCGCGCCAACTTTGTCTATGGCATGCTGGCGGCTCGCTGGCGCTTGGCGCTGGACGCGGTGGGTATCCGCGGATTGGATACGCGCAGCTTGGTAAGCGCCGTCGAGGGCATGCGCGGCGAACTTTCGGCTTTGCTGCCGGTGGCAGTGGGCCCCTCGCGTTAACGCTCGCGCTGGGCGGCCGCGCAGATTTTCTTCAGGACCTGCTTGGCTTCCCGGAACTGGGGAAAGGCGCGCTCAGCCTCGCGGAAAGCCTGGGTGTGCACGGATCGCCGGGTGTAGCCGTGATCCGGCGGATGGCACAAGTGCAACATTTCGTGAAACAAGACGTATTCCAGCCCCAGGCGCGGCAGCGTAGGGTCATCGAAAATGCGGCTCACCACGATGGCGTTGTGGGAGGGGTCATAATGGCCGAGCATGGAACGGGAACGGGTCTTGCTCCAGCTTAGCGCGGGCCGACCGAGCAGGCCGTGGAAGAACCTGGCGTTCAACTGTTCGAAGATCTCTTCCAGATTGTAATGCTCGCCCTGGGGACCTGACAGAAACTTGCGTCCCCGCGCCTGGCGCAGCAGATGCAGACTGCGGCGCATTTCCCTGCGGTTCATATAGCGGCGGTAGCGTTGTTGATAGACAGCGGGCGCCGGTTTGCGGAACATCTTTCCCAGCAGGATGTACGCCAGGGCTTCCAGAATGGATGCGGGCGCGCCTTCCAGAATGTCGGTGATCTTCACTTCCAGAACGCGCCCTTGCAGCCGGGCGTAAGTGTGCGCGCCGGCAAATTTCCCAAAACAGATCCTGATCTCTGGAATAGCCGCTCTGGGGCGCAGGGCGCGGTAAACGCGCGACCAGATCTCTACGGGGGTTTCAAAAAGCAAAGCGGTCTGGACTTGCATTCGGCTTGCATTTAACATATCAAGAAAGTTTGCAGTCTTGTTCGATTCTTCAGGAGGATTCTTGCCCAAAGCCAAAATCAGCGCGCTTGGCTGCTACGTTCCGCCGCGGCTGCTGACCAACTCTGACCTCGAGAAAATGGTCGACACCACCAACGAGTGGATTCTGGAAAGGCCCGGGATTGTCGAGCGGCATATCGCTCCACCCGAGATGGCCACTTC
>CAYSBM010000275.1:0-5093 GCA_964429095.1 uncultured Solibacteraceae bacterium
CATATCTATTCATGCGCGCCTTGCCGCGGACCCGGCTCTTGAGATACATTGGTGCTTCGCAACTGAGTGGTGATGGATCTCACCATTAAGTGTCCCTGCCCTGGGAATGACAGGTCCTACCCCGCAAATGGAAAAATGCCTATTCAGCGTCGACGAAGAGGAGTTCGAGTTCCGCGCCACATCTTGATCGCTTCGGCCTTGCAGACTGCTGTCGCTGCCTGCGCGCTGGCACAGCCCGCCGGCCAGAGACTAACGCTTCGGGACTGCGTACGGCTAGCGGAAACCGTCCCTTCGGCCGTCAGCATCGCCCGCCTGGAACGCGACATTGCAGCCCGAGATGCGGCGCAGGCCCGCAGTAGTTTCTTTCCGCAGTCGCGGCTCACGAGCGGCTCTATTTATAACAGTCCTTTGCTTTACGACCGGCAGGCTTTCAGTTTCGTCCCGCTCAATGGGATCCGCGAGTTTGCCTCTCTGCTCACCGTTAACCAGGAACTTGACCTTTCTGGTCGTTTGCGAGCTGATCTATCGCACGCGCGCGCATCGCGCGATCAGGCCGAAGCCAGCGCAGGGATCACGCAACGCAATCTCCGGCAAGCTGTCGCCGCCGCCTACTACCGTGTCTTGCTCACGCGCCACATTGCGCGTGTCTTGCAGGACGTCCTCGACGAAAGCAAGAACTTTGAGCGCCGCGCCAGCCTTCTTGTTCAAGGCGGAGAGGCGGCGCGGGCTGACCTGGTGAAGGCTTCCGCTCAGGCGGCGAACCTTCAACAAGCCTGCAACGCAGCCGAACTCGAGGCCAAGTTGGCCGTCTACCACCTGGCATCCTTCTGGACGAAGGAGCCGCCAGAGACTTTGTTCCTGGAGGATGTCTTTGAGGAGGACCCGCCCCCACCGGAAGCCGAACCCGCACAACCGGCGCCGTTTCTCCGCCGGTTAGAGTTCAATCTGTTGGATGCACAGCGCAAGGGATTCCAGGCGGACGCCCGCCTCGCTCGGGCGTCGCTGCTGCCGCAATTGAACCTTACCTTCCAGTACGGGATAGACTCCACCGCCGTCCGCATCCGCGACCGCGGTTACGCTGCTTTTTTCAATCTGACGATACCGTTGTTCGACTGGAACCGTGCGCGCCACGCCATCGCACAAGCCCGGCTACGTGGAGAACAGACGGCGTTGAACCGCGCCCTTTCCGAACGCGTCTTTTCGCAGCAATACCGCAGCGCCTTGGCCCGCGCGCGGCAACTGTTTGGACAGATCGCCCTGGCCCGCCAGCAGGTGAAGCTGGCCGAAGAGGATCTACGGCTTAGCCGCCTGCGCTATGAGGGGGGCGAAGGGCCGGCGCTGGAGGTCGTGGTGGCGCAGAACCAGCTTGCCAGCGCCCGCAGCAATTATTACATGGCCCTGGCCAGTTACTTCCTCGCCAGAGCCGATCTGGAGGTAGCAGCGGGACGATGAAGCTCTATATCTGGTTGTGCTTTGCGCTTGCCCTTCTGGTAGGATGCCGACAGCCGAGCGAGGCGCCCGTCAAGCCGGCCGTAGATGCGACCCGCGCCCGGCCGCAACTGGCCGACATTCCGGAGTCAGTGCGCGCTCCAGCTCTTGTCTTCGCCCGCCAGCAGGCCAACATCAGCGCCCGCCTTACCGCCCCAATCCGGAAACTGCTTGCCGGCAAAGGGTCCCGGGTCGCAGCCGGGCAGTTGCTGGCGGAACTTGACCAGCGGGACTTGGTGGCCCAGCGCGAGGAAGCCGAAGCTGCCCTGACCGATGCCGAGGCTAACTTGCAGAAAGGCTCAGCCGGAACGCTGCCTTCCGACATTGAGCGGGCGCGCGGGCAGGCTGCCACGACCGAAGCGGCGCTGCGCCAGGCTCAGAAGATTTACGACCGGCGGCGGCACCTTTTCGAACAGGGCGCGATTCCCCAACGCGAGCTGCTGGTCAGCGAAACCGACCTGGCGCAAGCCCGCGCGAATTATGAGGTCGCGACGAGGACTCTCGATTTGCTAAGAAACCAGTCGCGGGACAAGGAGATTCTCATGGCCAAGAGCAGGGCCGCGCAAGCGCGGGCGCGTCTGGCTTGGGTCCGGGCGCAACTGGAGTTCGCCGAGATACGCAGCCCCTTTGACGGCGCCATCACGGAGCAGTTCCTCTATCCGGGCGACATGGCCCGGCCCGATCAACCGCTCTTTACGGTGGTAGATCTCAGCGCCGCCATCGCCCGCGCGCAGATACCGGATGCCGAGGCGGCGGCCGTACGGCCCGGCCAGGCATGCACGTTCACGTCCTCCGATGGCGGCGGAGCATCCCAGGGCGGCCGGATCACCGTAGTCAACCAGGCAGTCGACCCCGCGAGGCGGACCATCGAGGCGTGGTGCGAGATTCCTAATCCTCGTCAAACCCTGCGGGCGGGACAGTTCGGACAGGTCACGGTGATCACTGGCGTGATTCCAAAGAGCATCGTAGTGCCCGTAGCCGCGGTCCAGTTCGTCGAGGGCGCATCCCGCAGCGTGGTCATGGTCGCCGGGGAAACAGGCTTGGCCCTGAAACGGGAGGTTGAGACGGGTCAGATCTTCGACGGCAAGGTCCAGGTCAGCAAAGGGCTGCAAGCGGGCGAGGCGGTCATTATCGAGGGGGCCTACGGTTTGCAGGAGGGGACCAGAATCCACGTCGTGGGGGATCGCGCGCGGTGACCGGACGGCTGGCGCAATTTGTTCAGGCGCATGCCCGGGCGATGGTGATCACCGTCCTGAGCTTCGCCGCCGCCGGCACGGCGTTCATGTTCCGTCTGCCGATCGCCATCTTCCCCCAGACGGATTTCCCGCGCATTGTCGTTCTGGTGGACAACGGCATCACGCCGGTGGACATCCAGATGCTGCGGGTCACGCGCCCCATCGAGGAGGCGATCCGCATTGTCCCCGGGATCACCAACCTCCGTTCGGTGACGGCTCGAGGCTCAACCGAGATCAGCGTTTTTTTTCGCTGGGATGTAGACATCCTCAATGCGCTGCACCTGGTGCAGGGACGCATTTCGCAAATCACGCCCTCGCTGCCGCCGACCTGCCGCTTCTACATCAACCGCCTCACGTTTTCCGTCTTTCCGATGGTGGGCTTTAGCATCACCTCGTCTTCCCGCTCGCTATCGGAATTGTGGGAGCTGGCCTATTACAACATCGCTCCCCGCTTGTACCGGTTACCCGGGGTGGCCGAGGCCAGAATCGTCGGCGGCCGGCCGCCTGAATATCACGTCCTGGTCGATCCGGACAAGCTGAACAGTTATGGGATGCCCTTGACCAGGGTGACGGAAGCCTTGCGCAACAGCAACATCATCTCGCCGTCCGGCAGGGTGCAGGAGAATTACCACCTGTACCTGACCACGGTGACCGGCCTGATGCGCACTCGCGAGCAGATCGAGAACACGGTGGTTGACGTGGTGCGGGGCACGCCGGTCGCCGTCAAAGACCTCGCCCGTGTCGTGCCCGGAGAACGGCCCGTTTACAACATCGTGACTGCCAATGGCCGTCCCGCAGTGCTGGTCAACGTGCTGCAACAGCCGGACGGCAATGCGGTCCGCATAGCGGACGCGGTGAACTCGGAACTGGCCGACATCAAGAAATCGCTTCCGGCCGACATCCAGCTATCCACCTACTACGACCAGTCGGTGCTGGTCCGCGAGTCCATCTCGGGGGTCGCGGAGAGCATTCTCATCGGGCTGGCGCTTTCCGTTCTCGTGCTGCTGAGCTTTCTTAAGAGCTGGCGCACTACGATCGTCGCCGCCGTGGTGATCCCCATCGCGGTGCTCACCGCCATCGTGTTCATGAAGCTGTTCGGCATGAGCTTCAACCTGATGACGCTGGGAGGCCTGGCCGCCTGCATCGGCGTGGTGATTGACGACGCCATCGTGATGGTGGAGAACATCATCGTGCATCTGGCCTCGGGCCAAGCTCCGCTGGACGCCGCCAAGAGCGCCGTCACGGAGCTTGCCCCCGCATTGACGGGCTCCACGCTGACGCCGATTGTGGTTTTCGCACCTCTGGTGTTTCTCGGCGGCATTACAGGCGTCTTTTTCCGTGCCCTGGCGCTGACCATGGTGACCGCGCTGCTGGCGTCCCTTTTTCTGGCGATTTTCTTCACTCCCGTACTGGCGGCCGTCTCCTTCCGGCGCCCGCCGGGCGGCCGCGTGGAGGACCTCGAACAGACCGAGCAGGCCGGGGAAGGACGCCTCCTGCGGTGGCTGACGGCCCGCTATGAGACTGCTTTGCACTGGGCGCTCTATCACCCGCGGCTGATCATGGCGGCCGCCGCCGGCGTACTGGCGATCATGGTTGGAGTCTATTTCCAGCTTGGCAGCGGCTTCCTTCCCGAGATGGACGAAGGGGCATTTGTTTTGGACTACCGGATGCCTCCGGGCACGTCGCTCCAGGAGACGGACCGGGTATTGAGGCACATCGAGCAGTTCATTCGGGAAACTCCAGAAGTGGAGAGTTACTCCCGCCGCACGGGAGCGCGGCTGGCGCTCGCCATCGCCGAGCCCAACACGGGCGATTTCCTGGTCAAGTTAAGGCGCGAGCGAAGGCGCAGCCTGGAGGAAGTGACCTCGGAGTTGCGGCGCAAAGTGGCCTCCTCGGAACCCGCCATTGAGGTCGAGTTCCCTCACATTCTGGAGGACTTGATCGGCGATTTGGCCTGGTCGCCGCAACCTATTGAGATCAAGGTGTACCATGCCGACGACGCCACCTACAAGCGTGCGGCCCGCCAGATTGAGGAGTGGCTGCCGAAGGTCACCGGAGTGGTGGACATCGTGAACCGCACAGTGGTAATCGGACCGTCGGTCAACTTCCGGGTTGACCCGGTAAAGGCGCGCCTGGCCGGATTCGGGGTGAAGGAGGTCGCGGACCTTCAGGCCGCCATGTTGGACGGTGAACTGGCCTCCGACCTCATTCGTGGAGAGCGCCTCATCGGAATCCGCGTGCGCTATCCCCCGGAGTACCGCTCCTCAACCGCCAAGCTAAAATCCCTGCTGCTCACTTCGCCCACGGGCCAGACCGTGCCTATGTCCCGCATCGCCACTGTGGAAGTGGCCGACGGCGCCACCGAGAACC
>CAYSBM010000276.1:0-5085 GCA_964429095.1 uncultured Solibacteraceae bacterium
CATGCCGCAAAATGACGTCATCGGTGTAGCCGGACATGAATACAACTTTCAATCGCGGTTGAACTTTCATGAGTTGTGCGGCCAGTTCCCGCCCGCTCATGCCCGGCATCACCACATCGGTCAGAAGCAGGCTGATGCTGGCGCCTTGCTTGGCGAGAAGCTCCAGCGCCCGCTCGGCGCCATCGGCCTCTAACACGCGGTAACCGAAAGATTTCAAGGCCGCGGCCGCGAATTCGCGGACGCTCGCCTGATCTTCGACCACCAAGACAGTCTCGCCGCCGCAGCGTTGGAGAGCGCTGGAGGGGACACTCTCGGCTTGCACGCCAGCCTTCCTCTCGGTTTCGGGAAAATGAATTTCAAACACCGTTCCGGCTCCGGGCTCGCTGCGCACCTCAATGAACCCGCCGCTCTGCAAGATGATGCCGTGTACGGTGGCCAGACCCAATCCGACCCCTTTGCCGGGCGCTTTGGTGGTGAAAAACGGTTCGAAGATGCGCTGGCGTGTCTCCTCGTCCAGCCCAACGCCGTTATCGCTCACTTCCAATACCACCCAACGTCCGGTGTGCCGACTCTGTGCGCTCTTGGTGTCGGGGTTGTACCTTTCCTTAAGCCGGGTTGCCAGGGAAAGCCTTCCGCCTCGCGGCATGGCGTCTCTGGCGTTCGCCGCCAGATTCATTAGCACCTGTTCCAACTGGTTCTTATCCGCCAGGACCATGCACGGCCCAGGTGCAAGCTCGGCTCTTACGGTCACATCCTCTCCCACCAGGCGTTCGATCATCGGCTGCATTTCCGCCACCACTTGGTTCAAATCCACCACGCGAGGCTCAAGAACCTGCCTGCGGCCGAAAGCCAGCAACTGGCGCGTCAGCGCAGTGGCCTTCTCACCCGCTTTGCGGATCTTCTCCAGCGTGGCCCGCTCCGGCCGCTCTGGCGGAAGCTGGTCCAGTAGCAGCTCGGCGTAACCATTGATGACGGTCAGCAGGTTGTTGAAATCGTGAGCCACGCCTCCGGCCAGCCGCCCGACCGCTTCTAACTTCTGAGCTTCTGCCAGTCTCGTCTCGGCTCGCTTTTGTTCGCTCACATCCACCACGGCGCCGAAGATTCGTTTTGCCGGCGGATCTTCCTGCGAAACATCGCACCCCACCGAAAATTTCAGCCAGCGGATCCCGCCATCCTTCCGGCGCAGCCTCAGCACGCAACCAGTGCGGTTGCCTGGCGCGCAGCCGGCCACTTTCTCTTCATACAGCTTCCGGTCTTCGGCCACCACCAGCGGGTCCCACCCCTTCATCGCCAGCACTTCCTCTGGCTTATAGCCTGTGATGCCTTCCACGGCCCCCGTTAGCCACTCAAACGCTGTGCGGCCGTTTGCGCGCACACATAGGGAGTACGCAATGTCGGACATCGCCTCTGAAATCCGCTGGTAACGCTCTTCACTCCGCTTCAGGGCCTCCGCCGAACGCGCCAGCCTGAGGTTGCTTAAGCCCAACGCGGAAACAAACTGCGCCAGTCTCGCAAAGAACGCCATTGCCTTATTGATAGCGTCGCGGCTGAAGCGCGGAACCTTGTCTAACGCCGCCAGGTATGCTTGCTCATCGAAACCAAACTGGCGGGCCTGGGCGCGAAACAATTCGATGTCGGCTGGAGCGTCGTCAAAAAAGAACTGGCCGGTGAACAAATTTCCTACATGGCGTCCGGCGACCACCAAAGGGGTGACCACGTCGATCAGGTTGTTCGGGCACCGGTAAGCTTTGCAGGTTCCCGGCTCAACGCCCTGCGCCGCCATGGTGTCGGACTTAATGCAGCGGCGAAGCGTTTCCGGGTGCGCGCGGTGGAAATGCGTGCAGATATCCTGCCAGCCCGCTCCCACTCGCACCTTCCCTTCCAGATCAACAACGGCGAAAGGAACCCCCGTGGATTTGTAGAAGTCTTCCATCAGGGATTGCAAGGCTTCCAGGTCCAGAATGTCTTCCAGAGCCAGAGATTCCAAGTCCCCTTCCGGTGATAGGATACTGGCCAGCTTCCGCCTCACCCGTGTTTCGCTGTCCCGCAAAGCCGCCTCGGTGAGCTTGTGCTCGGTGACGTCCAGGCAGTGGCCAAGATAACCCAGAAAGTTCCCTTCCGTATCGTAACGCGGCGTTCCGACATCGCGAATCCACCGGTACTCGCCGTCGTGGCGCCGTAGCCGGTAAGCCATGGAAAAACGTTCCCGGCGGTCGAACGCCGTGGCGTAAATTTCCAGACAACGTTCAAGATCATCCGGATGCACGCCTTCGGCCCAGCCGTCGCCGAGTTCCTGCTCCAGGCTGCGCCCTGTGAAGGCCAGCCACGGCTGGTTAAAATAGGTGCACTTTTTATCTGGCCCGGAAGCCCAAATCAGCGCCTCGCCTGAGTCCGCCAGGGTCCGGTACTGTAGTTCGCGTTCGCGAAGTTCCTTTTGCGCGGCGCGCTCCGCTCTTTGGTCCCGGAAGGTCAGGACCACACCATCAATACACCCGCCCGCGCCGCGCACCACCGCGCCGCTGCCTGCAATGGGGCATTCGGTCCCATCCCGTGCGATCAACAGGGGCTGGTTTGCTAGTTGATCCAGCCGTTCCTGCCTGATTATGCGCTCAATTAGTTCCCCTACTGCGGCCCGGCTCTCCTCTTCCACGATGCGGAACACCTCAGCCACCGGCATTCCTGTAGCCTCCGCCTCGGGCCAACCGCTAAGTTGTTCCGCACGGGCATTCATGAACTTCACCCGCCCGTTTGCGTCGGCCGCGATCACGGCGTCGGCAACCGAGTACAACGTGATCCGGAACTGCTGCTGTATCTCCCGTAAGCGGCGCTCGGACCGGAATAGCCGCCAGTATAGCTTCGCCGTCCGCCGCCGGTAGAGATTGGCTATCAGGGCTGAAATGAGCAGGCTCAGCAGTGCCGTAATGACCATAACCACCACAGTCCGGTAACGCGCTTCGGCCAGAATTTCGCCCGTTCCGGCCTTAACTATCAGCAACCACGGCGACTCAGGAACCGGGCAAAGTCCAGCCAAGACTTCGGCGCCGTCTTCATCCTTGGCCAGGAACACGCCGCTTTCACCTCTAATGGCGCGTAAGGCTAGCTCACCGGCCCTGGACAAGGGCGCGCGCTGAGTGAACGCTTCACCCGTCCGCTCGCAAGATGCGTTCAGAACCACTGCATCGTTTTCCACCCGCTGAACCAGTTGCGTTTCAGCCGTGCGGCTGGGAGCCGGCCATGTCTGTAGCAAAGGAACCAGGAATTCTGAAGTATCCATGGCCAGCAACACTGCGGCCAAAGTATGCCTCTGCTGATCCAAGACCGGCGCAGCAACATCCAGCAATATTCGGCCGCCCGGCCCTTCGTACAGGTCAGAAAATACGGCCTCCTGTCTCGCGAGGGCCGACCGCACGGCTCTGCGCGCCGCAGGGCTCACCTGCCCGCCGATGGCGCCTGCGGCAAGAAGCGTGTTCTCATCCGGGCCGAAAAGGGCGACCCCTGAAAAGCCTTCCGCGGCAATTTCCACATCCAACTGCGCACGCAGTCTGGCCCGTTGCGGCTGAGTGCCCTTGCCGCCGAGAACATGTAGATAGCTGCGCCGCAGAGTCAAGCTCTTGGCCAGCCGCACAGCGTCCGCCAGGCGTTCCTTCCGCCACCGCCAGATGTGGTTCGCCTTCATCTCGCCGATGGCCGCAACCTCCCGCTGTTTCCTTTCACGGATCTGGCCTGTGGCAAAGCTCAAGTACCCGTAGCCGGCCGACAGAATCGCCAGACTGGCGCAAACCGCCACGGCGACCCAAAACCAACGCCGGCTGCGAGCATCCTCAGTATGTTCCTTCATGACCACTCCCCGGCTCAATGGCGTACAGTCTCTCCTCCGACGCAAAGGTCCTTTTTTCACAATCGACTGAATCTAAACCGGGGATTAGGCCTGGTGGAAATGGAAGGGCAGGCTGCTACCCACTTTGTAGCGGCCCGATGGCAGCAGTCCGGCGCCGTTACGGAGCAACCCCGCCCGGCGCCGTTCCGCTTAGCAGGGGAGTAAAGGCTTGGAAATCAGCGTACTAGCAGGCATGGCCTCCGCAGGCGCTTCCGGGTTAGCCGGAGCTGAAGGCGCAGGTGCGACGGCACGCAGTTTCGGGACCGCTTCGGTGGCCGAAATGGCTTCAAAAATGCGCAACAAGAACCTGGTACGGAAACGCTCGCTGCCCAATTCCTGAAGTAAGAGCAGCATCAACACAAACAGCCAGCTAATGGTGAAGGTGGCCGCGTCGGTCCAGTCGCCGGCATGCGGCGGTTTCCAGATTCCCACCTGGATCAGAATCTTGAGACCCTCATAAACAGCTACCAGACCAACGAAGCCGGCCAGAAAACGTTCCGCCCCCCGGCTCAATTTCCGCACCAGCCGGATAGCGGCGGCGGCGGCCAGCAAACAAAGACAAAGCGCACAGGCCAGCAGCGGATTCTGTAGAAGCAACTTGTACAGAGTCATTTCGAATCCTTTCGCGCAGACTCCGTTGGGAAGCCCGAAAAGCTTCCAGTGCGCCTGAGTGCAGGATATGGCAAGGCGTGTGCCCACGGAATGGCAATTTGGTACTAACGGGCGTACAAAATCACCTTAGTCCTTGGGACGCCACCTTACAGCAAAACACTTAACCTATCAAAAAAACTGATTCAGGCCTCCATTCTTGGGGTAAACTGAAGCGTATCCGCAAATCGTCTTAGGGGGTCGCGCTTATGACAAACGGGCAATGGTCGCCGGATAAGCGTGAAAAAATGGAGGCCATGGGCCTGCTATCCGGCGCTGTGGCTCACTATTACAGCAATGTTTTGACCGTCATTTTGGGGCATGCCCGTTCGCTTCTGGATGCCCTGCCGGAAGATTCCCCCCAGATGTCCCACGCCCGCATTCTTCTCGGCGCGGCAGAACGCGGCGCCGCATTCACACGGCAATTATTCAATCTTGAGAATCTGAAGGCGCCGGATCCGCGGGTGGTCAACAGCAATTTCTTGCGTACAGAGGTGGTTGAATTGCTGCGCCACATGCGAGCAGAATCCCTCGGGGGACCTCTCTCGCTTCGCCAAGAC
>CAYSBM010000277.1:0-5065 GCA_964429095.1 uncultured Solibacteraceae bacterium
CGGAATGGGACACGCCATGATGGGCACGGCCACCACCAGCGGTGAGAACGCTGTAGTGGAAGCCGCCCGGCAGGCGATCGCCTGCCCGCTGCTGGAGCGGGGCGGCGTGGCCGGGGCGCGCGGCATCCTCATCAATATCACCGGGTCCAGCCGCCTGGGGCTGCACGAAGTCAACGAAGCCTGCTCGTTGATCCGGCAAGCGGCCCAGAACGAGGAGGCGCAAATCAACTTCGGAGTGGTCCTGAACGAGTCAATGGGAGACGCGGTGAAGATTACCGTGATCGCCACCGGCTTCGACCGTCCCGCATTCAACTCCGCCGCTGGATTCCAGCCGCCGCCTCCGCCGGAACCGGTGGCCGAGGCATCCCAGAGCCCTGTTCAACCTGAGCCGGAACCGGAGGCCCCCGCGCCGGAAGATGACCTGGACTCACCCGCGATCCTACGCCGGGAGCGGCGCCGCTTCCGTTAGAAGCGGTTAGATGATCTGGAAGCCGGCCGGTTTAAAGCTGCCGGCCTGCTCGTCGTGCCGGTAACATCGCGCCGCTCCGGCGCGTTTATCCCGCACAGCCAGAACCAGGTACGCGAGCCAGGGATAGGCGCGAGTGGCGTCCTCCTCGGAAAAATCCGGCTCACATTCGGGGTGGGAATGGTATACGGCCAGCACGCGCAAGCCCCGGCTGTGGGCGCCCCGCCAGGCATCCAGCAATTCGACGGGATCGATGCGGTAGCTCTTTCGCCGGTCAGTCGGAGAGGTGTTCCTCATGCGGGCGGCCAGAGCGACCACTCCGCCGCAGCCCAACAAGACCCCACAGCATTCTTCGGGGTAGGCGGACTCAGCCTCGACCGCGATTTGCTCCCACAACCGGGCCGGAATAATCAGCACAGCGGGTGCTAGCGGGCGGCTAGCAGAGCGCGCAAATGGCGTGCACGTTCAGGAGAGCGGAGCTGGCGCAATGCCTTAGCTTCAATCTGACGGATTCGCTCGCGTGTGACGTCAAACTCCTGCCCGATTTCTTCCAGAGTGTGCTCGCGCTCACAGCCGATGCCGAAACGCAGCCGGATGACCTTTTCTTCCTTGGGTGAGAGGGTCTTCAAAATGTTGGCAGTCTCATCGCGGACGTTGGTTTCGATCACCGCGTCCACAGGCGAGCCGACCCAGCGGTCTTCAATCAGGTCGCCGAGGGCGGATTCGCCGTCGCGCCCCACCGGCGTCTCCAGCGAGACCGGATCGCGGGAAATGGTCTTGAGCTTTTGCACCTTCTCCACCGGGATGTCCATACGGCGGCTGATTTCTTCGTTGGTTGGAGCGCGTCCCAGTTCCTTTTCAAGTTCCCGGGTGGCGCGCAGGAACTTGTTCATGCTCTCGTTCATGTGCACCGGGATGCGGATGGTGCGGGACTGGTCGGCGATCGCCCGTGTGATGGCCTGCCGGATCCACCATGTGGCGTAGGTCGAGAACTTGTAGCCCCGGCGGTACTCGAATTTATCGGCGGCGCGCATCAGCCCAATGTTGCCTTCCTGAATCAGATCCAGCAGGTGCAAGCCCCGGTTGACATACTTTTTTGCGACGCTTACCACCAAACGCAGGTTGGCTTCAACTAGATCCTTCTTCGCGCGCTCGGCTTCCAGCTCTCCCTGCCGGATCACCGTCAGACTATGCTTAAGCTCAGCCAATGACGCCCCGGCTGCCCCCTCGCGCTTGCGGATCTCTCGCTTGATCTCCCGCACGCGTGCCTGAGCGGCAGAGCCCGAACGCTCCTCGGCCCGCCGCAATTCACCGTGCAAATGGTTCAGCTCCTCCACCACCCGCTCAATCTCTTTTGCGAACTGCTTCCATTTCAGCAGTTGAAACGGGACGGCGCGGATCGCGCGGGAAATCTCAACCCGGCAACGATTTAACTTGCCCTGCCAGCGGCGGCGCAGCTTCTTGTTGCTGGCTTCGATGCTTGCCACCTTTTCGTCCAGTTGTTGGAGCTTTTTTTGCAGGGCGATAATTTCTACAAACTGTTGACGGATTTCTTCCCGGCGTTTCTGATCTGCCGCGGTGCCTTCCTCGACATCGCCCAAATCCACCAGTTCGTCCAGATCCCCTTCGCCCTTCTTGATCTGTTCAGCGGCTTCCAAAACCATCATCTGCACCAACGCCGAGCGGCTGATGGCCTTCTGCATCTTTAACTTGCCACGCTCCATCCGGCGCGCCAGATCCACCTCGCCCTCGCGGGTGAGCAGAGGCACCGAGCCCATCTCCCGAAGGTAGACACGAACCGGGTCGTCGGTATAGATAGACTCTTCCACCACCTGCGCGCTATGCAGTTCATCTACGTCATGAACTTCTTCGGGGTGAAAGAAATTGGCTTCTTCGTCAAATGGAAGCCCCAGGGGTTCATGGCTATCGGTCAGGAAATGGTCTTCGTAATGATCCACCAGGGTTTACCTCCCTTTGGGAAAGGAAACTAAATCCCACTTGGAATAGGGACTTTGATTGGCTCGCCGTGCGGCGTTCCGAGCTGCTTCACACTGATGCCCAAGAGGGAAAGGCATCCGCTCCATTATAACACTAGCAGGCGCCAATTTTAACCTTCCAATATGTGGATGTTTCAAAAAGGTTTTTGGTTACTTTCAACCGGGTTGGCTGAGATGAAGGTGTGAGAGCCTTGTTTCAGCCGCGCTTGTTTCGAATTAAGCTCTTCAGTTCCGCTAGAAACGCTTCGACATCCTGAAAATCTCTGTAAACTGAAGCAAACCTTACATAGGCGACCTTATCAAGCCCGCGCAAGCGCTCCATAACCATTTCTCCTATTACTGTAGTACTTAACTCACGTTCGGGGCTGTCGTTCAGCCTAGCCTCCACTTGGTCAACGATCTCAGCCAGCCTCGTCATGGGGACGGGTCTCTTTTCACAGGCCTTCAGCAGTCCGGACAGCATCTTTTGACGGTCAAACTTCTCGCGCCGCCCGTCTTTCTTCACCACCATGTAGGGTATCTCGTCGGTGCGCTCGTAGGTCGTGTAACGGCGCTCGCAGGCCAAACATTGCCGGCGGCGGCGTATCGAGTCACCTTCTTTGCTCTCGCGTGAATCGATGACTCTATCTTGACGGTGGCCACAGAATGGGCAAATCATGGTTTCTCAATGTCCTGAATTCGCCGCAGAGAACGCCAGTTCAAACCTTCCGCCAGAGCTAGCGAAAGTCCCAGCGGGACAATGACGGTCGCGTTCAGAGCCCAAAATACGATGGCGATGCCAGTCGCTGGCTCCAGAGGGAGACCGAAAATCTCGGTTAGTACTATAATTGTAGATATTTGCATGCCACCCCCTACTCCAGGGATCTGCAAAATCCCGCCGAATGCTACAAATCCAAGTAATATAAGCACTTCCATGAAACCGAAGCCGGATGTTGCCGGGAATGCTCGAAAGACCGCCAAAAAACCCAGAATAATAGTCAGCCACAACAATGAGGTGCACAGAACCAACGTCAGGAGTGCTTTCGAGTCCCGTGAGGTTTTCGTGCCCTCCAGGAAAGCGTTCAGGATGCCCTCCGCACGAAGTCGAAGCCCCTCCGAAAGCATGGTCAGCACCGCCGTGGCCCGTTCCTGCAACTGCCCATAAAACCGGTGAAACACAGCCAGCGCCAGAAGGCACCCGGCTGCAATGGCAGCCATTACATAACCGCCGGTGCTTAGTACCCAGCTAAGCCCCGGCCCGAGCTTGGCGTCGGTGACGCGCACCTGGCTCAGGCCCAGGCCGAAAATGAGCGCTAGAGCCAACAGGTCGTAGATGCGGTCCAGGAACCCGGCTGCTAGCTGAGAGGCAAAGGCGACTCCCTCTCTTGCTGCGACCAAGTACGGCCGGACCAATTCCCCGGGGCGTCCAAACAGAATCACGGCTGTAAATCCGATGGCGGTGGCTTTGAACAAGTTCCAATAGCTGGGGCGCAGTTTGAGGGGGCGCAGCATGATGGCCCAGCGAACGGTACGGCCGGCGTAGGTAGCCAAATTCAACAAGGCGGTGACCAGGATCCAGAACCAGTTCATTTGCGAGAAGATAGCGGCAAACTGGCGCCAGTCAAAGCCGGATTCCTGCCAGCGCCGGTAAACTACACCTCCCGCCACGATGGCCAAAACAACCATCGCAAGGACCCACGTGAATCGCTTGCCGTGTCTGATGACGCCTCCCTTGCGCAAGATTTTCGCCTGCCGGGAGCGCGATTCTGCCCGCTCCAAGCTAGAATAGATTCTGCGCGCCCGAGGCCGGAAAGCGGCGGTTTGCTTCCGAGGCTGCACATTCGGGCGAACTTCTTATGATAGATCCTCGTTTCTCAATGTGGAAGCCAGTCAGCAGCGGCCCCGCGAGGAAGGGTTCCTGGCCGGTTTCAGGGAAACGAGGGAACCGATGTTTGCCGCCGCAGTTATGCTTGAAGCCAGTCCGGTCCTGGGGGGCCAGCGGTGGCGCGTCATTTGGGGAAGCCATGAGACGGCCCGATTGCGGAAAGCGGCGGCGATAGCCTTGGATGCCGAGTCTCAACTGATCGAGCAGTGCCTGGCCGGTGAGGATGCGGCTTGGGAAGAGTTGGTGAAGGTCTACACCCGGCGCGTGTATGCCATGTGTTACCGATTCACCAACAATTCAACGGAAGCTCAAGACCTAACGCAGGAAGTGTTTCTCCGGGTGTTTCGCTCCCTTAAGAGTTTCCGTGTGGGCGAAGGTTCGTTTCTGGTGTGGCTGACGCGGTTGACGCGTAATCTGCTCATCGATCACTACCGGCGCAGCCGCACGGACCGGGTGACCGACAGGCTCGAGGATCAAAAGGGGCTGGTGGAGGAGAAAGCGGCGCTGTCCACGCGCGCCGACGGATTGCTGGCTGGCCGCGAGGCAAGCGAAGTATTGCAAGCAGGGCTGGCGAAGCTGTCTCCGGAACTTCGCGAGACGGTGATTCTGCGCGATGTGGAGCAGATGGAGTACCGCGAAATCGCTCAGGTGTTGAATGTTCCGGAAGGTACGGTGAAATCGCGGTTGACCAGGGGGCGGGCCGAGTGGGTCCGGGTGCTACGGAAGCACAGGGTGGTG
>CAYSBM010000278.1:0-5062 GCA_964429095.1 uncultured Solibacteraceae bacterium
GTTCGGCGATCTCCTGCTCCAACTTTGCGATTCGTTGCTTACTTTGCTCGCTATCCATCGTGCCACCTCACCCGCCCAGTATTTCCATGGCTTCCGGTCCGCAGATCTTCTCCAACTCGGCCCGAAACTCCCTGTCCGGATGCACCCGGGCGCCAATATCCAAGGTAACCGAAAACTGGCGTGGTTTCTCAAGACGCAGCCGGACGGCGGTTTCACCCGGCTTGCGGGCGAACAGTTCGCCAAGTTCGGCGGCCTTGAGGGCATCTTCCTGTTCGCCACGATTCAGCCAGACGCGGATGGAGATCAAAGACGGCATGGCCACATGCGCCACCTCGAGCGGCGTCATGGTCTGAACAGAGATCTTCGGAGGTCCATTCTCTTCCGGCAAAGCGAGGCCGCGCACAAAAACCGGCAGGTCCTCTTCCACGCTGCTAGCCACTTGCTCATACTGGCTGGCGAAAATCACCAGCTCGATGCTTCCTTGCGTGTCTTCAAGCCGCGCCGAAGCCCAAAGCTTGTTTTCTTTGTTGCGCTTGCGCTGGACCGCAGTGAGCACCCCGCATAGCGCCACCTCGGCGCCGCGGGCCAGCCCCTCCAGGTTCTGGCTGGTGTGGGTAGCCAGCTCGGCAACCTTCTCCGCATATTGGTCCAATGGGTGCCCGGTCACATAAAACCCCAACATTTCCTTCTCGCCCGCCAGTATTTCCTTGAGCGTCCACTCGGGAACCTGAGGCAACGCCTGTTGCGCTTCCGCCTGGGCTGCAAAGACGTCGCCGAAAAGACCGGCTTGCCCGGTCTGGCGGTCTCTCCAGACGCGCTGAGCTGCCTCCATCGCAGCTTCAACGGCGGCGAATTTCTGCGCGCGCGTTCCCTCCAGCGAGTCCATGGCGCCAGCCCGGATCAGACTCTCGATCACCCGGCGGTTTAGCACGCTTAGATCCACAGTTTCACATAACTGATAGATATTATAGAATTTTCCGATTTGCTTGCGTGCTTCGAGAATGGCGTCTACGGCTGTTTGGCCAACGTTTTTTACGGCTCCCAAACCAAAGCGGATGGCATCGCCGCCAGGCGTGAAGCTCCACTCGCTGGAGTTGACATCCGGCGGCAAGACGGCTATGCCCATTTCCCGGCATTCGTTAATATATTTTACTATATTTGTAGTATCACCTGTCTCCGATGTTAGTAGAGACGCCATGAATTCTACCGGGTAGTGAGCTTTGAGGTAGCCGGTCACATATGCCAGGTAGGCATAGGCCGCCGAGTGCGATTTGTTAAAACCGTAACCGGCGAACTCCGCCATCAGGTCGAACAACTTTTCGACTTTCTTGGCCGGATAGCCGCGTTTGATGGCGCCTGCCACGAAGTGCTCGCGTTCGGCGGCCATCACCTCGGCATCCTTCTTACCCATGGCGCGGCGCAGCAGATCGGCCTCGCCTGGCGTGTAGCCGGCAATGCGGTTAGCGATCTGCATCACCTGTTCCTGGTAGACGATGACGCCGTAAGTTTCTTCCAGAATTTCTTTCAAACCTGGCAGATCATAGGTCACGGGACGCCGGCCGTGCTTGCGCTCAATGAAATCGTCGGTCATCCCACCTTTGATGGGCCCGGGGCGGTAGAGCGCATTCAGCGCGGTGAGATCTTCGATGCGGTTGGGCGCCGCTCTCCGCAGCAGGTCCTTCATGCCTGCGGATTCGAACTGGAACACCCCGCTGGTCAGGCCGCGTGAGAATAGCTCGAAGGTCTTGGAGTCGTCCAAGGGGAGATCCTCGACCACCAACTTCACGCCGCGATGCTTTTCGATCAGGTCAAGGGCGTTGTGGATGAGCGTGAGCGTCTTGAGCCCCAGGAAGTCGATTTTCAGCAGGCCAAGCTTTTCCAGGCCTTTCATGTCGTACTGCGTGACGATTTCGTCCTGGTTGGTGCGATACAGGGGCACCAGTTCACGCAGCGGCACCGGAGCGATCACCACGCCGGCGGCATGCACGCTGGCGTTGCGGGCCATGCCCTCCAGCCTTTGGGCGATTTCCAACAGTTCGGCCACGCGCGGATCCTTACGGCCGGCTTCAACTAGAGCGGGTTCTTTCCGCAGCGCCTCGTCCAACTTGATGTTGAGCTGGTTGGGGACCAGCTTGGTGATGCGGTCCACTTCGGCGAAGCTCATTCCGAGCACGCGCCCCACGTCCTTAATGGCGGCTTTGGCGCCCATGGTGCCGAAGGTGATGATCTGCGCCAATTGCTCGCGGCCATATTTCTCCGTGACGTACTGGATCACCTCGCCTCGCCGCTGTGCGCAAAAGTCGATGTCGATGTCCGGCATGGAAATGCGCTCGGGGTTCAGGAACCTTTCAAAGAGCAGCCCGTATTGGAGCGGGTCAAGGTCCGTAATCCCCATGGCGTAGCTGACCAGACTGCCGGCAGCCGATCCGCGGCCCGGACCAACGGGAATGCCACAGCTCTTGGCGTAACGTATGAAATCCCAAACGATGAGGAAGTAGCCGGAGAATTTCATTTGCTGGATCATGCGGATTTCGCGGTCCAGCCTTTCCTCATACTCAACCAGATCGTGTTTCAGCCGGCCGGAGGCGTAAAGGGCTTGCAGGCGCGTCTTGCGCTTTTCAAAACCCTGGCGGGCGACGAATTCGAAATAAGTGACTGTGCGGTGCCCCTCCGGTACGTCGAATTTCGGGAAGGGTTCTTCAACCTTTTCCAGCCGCACGTTGCAGCGTTCGGCGATCTGCCAGGTTCGATCCAGCGCGTCCTCGATTTCCCCGAACATGCGCAGCATCTCATCGCGCGGCTTCAGGTAATACTCGGGCGCGTTCATCTGCATGCGCTTCACGTCATCCAGCGTCTTGCCCGTCCGGATGCAAAGCTGCGCATCGTGTGCACGTGCGTCGCCCTTGCGCAAGTAGTGCGAATCGTTGGTGGCCACCAGCCCGATTCCGGTTTCCCGGCTCAGCCGCACCATAAGCGGATTGACACGCCGGTCTTCGTCCGAGCCATGGTCTTGAATTTCGAGGAAAAAGTTTCCCGGCCCGAACATATCCAAGTATTGATAAGCCAACCGCTTGGCGTCTTCGTATGTACTCTGCAAGAGGGTTTCGGCGCTGTCGCCTTTCAAACAGCCGGACAGCGCAATCAAGCCCTTGGTGTGCCGGGCGAGCAACTCCTTGTCGATTCTAGGTTTGTAGTAGAAGCCCTCCAGGTGGCCGGCCGTCACTAGTTCAACCAAGTTGCAGTATCCCTGCTGCGTCTCCGCCAGCAATACCAAATGGTTGTACTTGTCTCACTCCGCCCGGGTGGTGTGGCTGCCTTGGGCCACATAGGCCTCGCATCCGATGACCGGCTTGATGCCTTTCTCCTTGGCCTGGAAATAGAACTTGATGGCGCCGAACAGGTTGCCGTGGTCGGTCATGGCAATGGCCGGCATGCCGAGTTCGGCCGCCAGATCCATCAGCCTTCCGATTTCGCAAGCCCCGTCCAAAAGCGAGTAATCGGTGTGATTATGCAGATGTACGAAAGGCGAACCGGCCATCCTGGGTACCAGTGTAGCGCAGGGCTGGCGCGGGGCCCCTAATCTCCCGGTAAGGTTCTTAGGAGGCGCGAGGGCAGAAATGGAGGGTTTGGCAGCCGGCGATACGGCCTCCGCCCGCTTCGCGGCAAATCCTTAGGGACGGATCACGGACTCAAGGCCCCCGACGGCTCGCGGTAGTGTGCAGGGAAGAAGCGTTTGTCCCACCGAAGAGCTGGTTGTCCTTTTGGACAAGGCGCAAGAGTCAGGCAAGCAAGGACCAACCGATGCGTGTATTCTCGGTGAATCCAAGTGATGTAGCTTGTGGGGTGGGGATCATAACGCGCAGGTGGTTCCACGTGTTGGCCGACGAGCCGCTGCCGGACCCGCGGGGACCAGGGGGCGGCATGACCGGCGCGCACGCCTAGAAAGCGCTCGGCTATACTGATGGTTGAGGGGTGCGATGAAGACCTACGTGAAGTTTGGGGCCCTGGTCGTCGTCATTGTGGGCACACTGGTATACCTGGCGGCGGGCGGTATCAGCGAGAGCAAGACCTACTACAAAACCATTGCGGAGGTCAGCCAGATGGGCGCCGGCGCAACGGGCAAACGCCTGCGTGTGGCTGGCGACGTTGAACCGGGCTCCATTCGGCGTACCGGACGCGAAGTGGAATTCACTCTGAAACAGGACGCGCTGCGGCTGAAAGTTGTCTATCAGGGCACGGATCCGCTGCCGGACACCTTTCGCGACGGCGCGCAGGCGCTGGCGGACGGCCGGATGGGAAGCAACGGGGTCTTTCACGCGGCCCGGATTCAGGCAAAATGCGCCTCGAAGTACGAAGCCAAACCCGGCCAGCAGCATCCAACGGGTGTAAACAAGGCAGGCGTATAGCTTCGGACTCGACATGGAAAACCTGGGCGCACTCTCTCTACTAACCGCCTTCTGCCTGGCTCTGTACGCAGTGGCCGCCTCTCTGGTGGGAGCCTGGAGGCGCAAACCCTACCTGGTGCGAAGCGGAGAACGGGCGGTCTATGCCATCTGGGGGCTATTGACCGCAGCCAGCGGCATTTTGATCTATGCGCTGGTGAATGGCGATTTCCGGCTGGCCTATGTGGCGGCGCATACAAACCGGGCCATGCCGGTGTTGTACAAGGTCGCCGCGTGGTGGGGCGGGCAGGAAGGCTCTCTGTTGCTGTGGAGCTGGCTGCTGGCTGGCTATTCCGCCATGGTTGTGGCCGCCAACCGCAAGCAACACCGCCGGCTGATGCCTTACATAATCGCCGTGCTGATGCTGACCCAGGGCTTCTTCCTGTTGCTCAACACCTTCGTGGTGAGCCCGTTCCGGCTGCTGGCTATGGGCGGGGGGGTGATGGAGGTCCCCGACGGCAACGGCAACAACGTCGACATGCTGCGCTTCGACGCGGTGTTCTCTTCGAGCACCAGCGTGAACAACGCCATCGGCCAGGTGGGCGCCAGCGGGCGGTGCGGTTTTCAGTGCATCGGCAACGGCTTCGGCCTATGGGTCGCCACGCCTCGCACGCCGGAGG
>CAYSBM010000279.1:0-5046 GCA_964429095.1 uncultured Solibacteraceae bacterium
ACCTCCGCCAGGCGGGCAAAATCCACCGGCCAGGGCAAAGCTACGCTCCGGCTGGCCACGGCCCTCAAACCACTTAGCTCGAACGGTTCGGCCGCCACTGCCAGTATGCTTTCCACCCCGGATCAAACCTCGCGGCCAAACCACTCAACCGCCCGCTTCAAGGCCGCCTCTACCGGCCCGGGCGTGTAGCCCAACTCGCGCTGCGCCTTATCGTGCCGCACGAACATCTTCTTCCTGGCCATCCGCACGGCGTCGAGCGGCACTCGCGGCTCCCTCCCCGTCACGCGGGACCAGGCGGTGCTGAAAACGCCGGCGGCATATGCCGCGGCATATGGTATGCGCACGCGCGGCGCAGGAACGCCGCTGATCTGTTCCAGCCGCATAAAAAGCTGGTGCAGCGTCAAATTTTCACAACCAAGAATATACCTCTCTCCAATCCTGCCTGCCTCCAGCGCCAGCCAGTGGCCGCGGGCCACGTCGGCCACATCCACGAAATTCAATCCCGTATCCAGGTACGCCGGCATGCGTCCGCGGATAAAATCCAGGATAATCCGGCCGGTCGGCGTCGGTTTGAAATCGTGATCGCCTACCGGCGTGGTGGGGTTGACAATCACCACCGGGCAACCCTGGCGCACTTCCTCCAGCGCCGCCCGTTCGGCCAGGAATTTCGACCGCTTGTAGTCGCCCGTCATGTCCTGGAGCGATACCGGCGTCTCCTCGTCGCCCGGCTCGTTGCAAGGTAAGCCAATACAGCCGACCGTGCTGGTGTAGACCACCCGCTCGACGCCCGCATGCCGCGCCGCCCGCAACATATTCCGTGTGCCGTCCACGTTCGACGCGTATAATTCCCGCCTGTCCCGGGCCCATAAGCGGTAGTCCGCCGCTACATGAAACACCACCCCGCAGCCGGCCACTGCGCGAGCCAGCGAATCCGCGTCGCGCAGGTCGCCCGTCACGGCTTCGGCCTCCAACTCCACCAGCCGGCTCGTTGGGCGCACCAAGGCGCGCACGCGACAGCCCCGCTCGATCAGCAGCCGCGCCACATGCCATCCTACAAACCCCGTTGCTCCCGTGACCAGTACCGGTTTCACTGCGTCCCAAGAGTCAGCGCAGCGCCCAAAGCAGCAGCTTCAGGCTGTCGCTCAACTTGCCGTTAATGCCGAGCGCGGCCGAGGGCTCGAATCCGCAGTGCATCATGCAATGTTCGCACCGCGGATCGTTGCCGTGGCCGTAGCTTTCCCACGGCGTCTCGTTCATCAATTGCTCAAAAGTCTCGTAATGCGCATCGCTAATCAGGTAGCAGGGTGACCTCCAGCCCTTGATGTTATATGTGGGATTTCCCCACGCCGTGCAGGGAAGCTCACGGCCTCCTTTCAGAAAATCGAAATACAGCGGCGAGTTGTTCAGCTTATAGCGCGAGGCGATGCGGTCGATATCGGCGAATTTCTCGCGCACATCGTCGCGGGTGAGAAAGATCTCCTGATCGTTCACGGCTGAGTATCCGTAGCCGGGCGCCAGCATGTGGCCATCAAGGCAGAACTGCTTCAGGTATTCGAATAGCGCCTCGATCTCTTTCATGTCGGTTTCTTTATACACCGTCGTGTTGGTGCACACCTTGAATCCCGCCGCCTTGGCCGCCCGGATGGCTTCGATCGCCTCCCGGAAAACACCTTCGCGTTCCACAGCGCTGTCGTGCGTCTGCTCGAGCCCGTCCAGGTGGATGTTGAAGAATAGACGCTGGTGAGGCGTGAATTCGCCAAGGCGTTTGCGTAACAATAACCCGTTGGTGCAAAGGTAGATGTGACGGCCGCGATCGAGAAGCGCCGCGGTGAGCGGGCCGATTTCCGGGTACAGCAGCGGTTCGCCGCCGCAAATGGAGATCACCGGCGCGCCGCATTCGTCCGCCGCGCGCAGGCAGTGTTCCAAGCTTAACCGCTGGGTGATGGTGGGCTCGTATTCGCGAATGCGCCCGCATCCGGTGCAGGTCAGGTTGCAGGTGTGCAACGGTTCGAGCATCAGCACCAGAGGGAACCGCTGCCGGATGAGCGGATGCCTTGCGGCGCCGTTGCCCGTTTTGGTATGCACAATGCGGAAGGGATTGGCGGGGCTGGCCCCATTGGACGGATCCCGCTGCCATTCAGGCCTCGGCCGCAGGCGGTTCTTCACGATGTAGCCGGCCATGCCGGCCGTTAACGACAACGGAAACCTCATGGTCTCCTCCCCCTCCCAGTTGGATTTTCCGTCTTCAGGAACGTGCTCAGAGCCAGGAGCGGGAATGAGTGCCGGTAGAGGTGGTAGCATAGATAAAACACGCGGGGGAATCCGGTCCCCGTGGCCAATTGCTCGGTCCACGTTCCATCGCCGGTTTGCGTTTCCAATAAATAATCAATTCCGTTGCGGACGCTCGAGCTGCGCCTGTCGCCGGCTGCCAGAAGCCCCAGGACGGCCCAGGCGGTCTGCGAGGGGGTGCTGGCGGCGCCCGTGAAGACCATGTTGTCGTAGCTGGCGCAGCTCTCACCCCATCCTCCGTCGGCGTTCTGGATCGAGCGCAGCCATTCGGCAGCCCTTAGCACGGTGGCGTCGTTGACCTCCACCCCGGCCGCGCGCAGGCCGCGCAGGGCGAGAAAAGTCCCGTAAATGTATGCCACCCCCCATCGCCCGTACCAGCTTCCGTCCGGCTCCTGTGCACGCCGTAAGTACTCCACCCCGCGCTGGATTGCGGAATGGTTTCGATCCACGCCACAAGCACACAGGGCCTCCAGCACACGGCCCGTGATGTCCGGGCAAGTCGGATCGAGCATGGCGTTGTGATCGGCGAACGGCATCTCGCTCAGAAACCGCCAGTTGTTGTCCACATCGAAAGCTGCCCAGCCGCCGTCGGATGATTGCATGGCCAGAAGCCAGCCAATCGCCCGCCGCTCGGCGGCTTGCTGCGCCTGGCAATCTTCCGCGCGCGCGTGGCGCAGCGCCAGCAGCACCATGGCCGTATCGTCGATGTCCGGGTAAAATTCGTTGGCGAATTCGAAATACCATCCGCCCGGCTCCACATCCGGCCGCTTCACCGCCCAATCGCCTTTGCGCCGAACTTCCTTGGAAAGCAGCCAGCCGGCTGCGCGCGCCAGCGCCTGGCCGCCGCCCGCGCCCGCTTCTCCCAGGGCGTAGGCCGCGATCGCCGTATCCCAGACAGGCGAAAAACAAGGCTGGAAATATAGCGTCTCGCCGTTGTCCACCATCAAACGGTCAAACTGGCGCCGCGCTTCGATGCTGTCCGGATGCTCCCGTGGATAGCCGAGAACGTCCAACGCCATCACCGTGTACATCATCGGCGGATAGATAGCTCCCACTCCGTCGCTATGGCGCGTATGCTCGATCAACCAGCGCTCCGCTTTGCGAATGGCGTACCGGCGCAAGGCCTTCGATCCGAACCGTTCCCACACCTTCGCCAGCCTGTCCAACCGCAGAAATAGGTTCCGCCAACTGAAAATGCCGTCCGCGCCGGAGACACCCAGCGGTGTTTCCGGATGAAAAAGCTCTTCCAAGGTGAAGCCATCGGGCACTGGCCGCATGGGGTTGGCCGCATGGACGATGGCCAGCGGGATGACGATGGCCCGGCTCCAGGAGGACATCTCGTAGATGAAGTTGCCGAGCAGCATCACCTCCGGCGCCACCGTGGGGCAGTGCTGCCGGGGGTAAAGGCCGAACAGGCTCAGGTTCAGCTTGACGTAGCTGTTGGCCGCCTGAATGCCGCCCAAGGCCAGGATCCGCTCGCGAGCCTTCACCATGCACGGCTGGCTGGCTCGATAACCTGCCAGTTTTAGCGCGAAGTAGGCTTTGACGGTGGCGCTCACCTCTGCCGGTCCCCCGGCGTAGATGTTGAACCCCCCATCTTCAAGCTGCCGTGCCAAAATGGATCGCGCTGCGCGGTTCACTTGATCGCGGGTGGGCGGATTCCAGACTCCCCCTTCCGGAGGGTAGAGCCACAACTGAAGCAAAATGTAGTCGGACTCCAAGGTCGAATCGGCCGTCAACTCCGCCCACCAATAACCCTCCGGCTTCTGAAGCTCCAGCAGATACTCAGCCGCCCGCTCCAGGCCTCGAGCCGCTGTATGGGCGGAGTTGCGGACGAGTTCTGCTCCTGTGCCCATGCTTATGCGATGTTGACCAGCTTGGAGGCGTGCGGCTCGAGTTCCGCCGGCAGTGAGAAACGCACATCCTCCTCCTTTAGCGTGACCTCCTCAAGGTCGTTGAACCCTTTCGACCTGAGCGACGCCACCAGATCTTCAACCAGGTTCTCCGGCGCCGAAGCGCCGGCAGTCACCGCCACCGTCTCCACTCCCAGCAGCCACTCCGGCTGAACCTCACTGCTGTCGTCAATCAAGTAAGCTCGGATGCCCGCTTTCTTGCATACCTCGACCAACCGCCGCGAATTGGAGCTGTTCCGGCTGCCCACCACAAGCAACAGTTGACAAAGCGGCGCCACCGCTTTGACTGCCAGTTGGCGGTTCTCAGTCGCGTAGCAAATGTCCTTGGCTGCGGGTCCCTGGATCAGCGGGAAACGCTGCTTGAGCCGCTCGATGATGTCGCGGGTCTCATCCAAACTCAACGTAGTCTGTGTCAGATAGCGCACGCGTGTGGGATCGGGGATCGTAAGAACGTCGACGTCCTCCACGGTCGATACAACAACCGTTGATCCCGGAGCCTCTCCCAGGGTGCCGATCACTTCGTCATGGTCCCGGTGGCCGATCAGCACGATGGTATAACCCTGGTCTGCGAAACGCTTCGCCTCCAGATGCACTTTGGTCACCAGCGGGCAAGTGGCGTCGATGACTTGTAAATTTCGTGCTTTGGCCTGCTCGCGCACTTCCGGCGCCACGCCGTGCGCGCTGAAAATTACTCTGGCTGCCGGAGGGACTTCCGTAAGCTCCTCGACGAAGACCGCACCCGACTCGCGCAACTCATTCACCACGTGACGGTTGTGAACGATTTCCTTGCGTACATAAATGGGGGCTCCGTACAACTCCAAAGCAAGCTTTACCACGTCGATCG